>JALFYG010000048.1 GCA_022784805.1 Spirochaetales bacterium | reverse complement strand
GTGGTTATTCAGAGTCTTCTTGGCAAGAGTCTTGGGCATCTACCTTGGATTTGGAATCGTAGGCGTCATGTGGGGTATGTACGTGGACTGGGTGGTGAGAGCCATAGCTTTTACCATAAGATATAAGAGTGGCGTATGGACGGAAAAGAGGATTAAAGAATGAAAAGTATCAGAGTAAGCGCAGCTGTAATACATAAAGACGGGAAGATATTCGCCACCCAGCGCGGTTATGGTGAATACAAAGGAAAATGGGAGTTCCCCGGAGGAAAGAGAGAAGAAGGCGAAAGCGGAGAAGAAGCCCTAATGAGAGAAATAAAAGAAGAATTGGACTCTATCATCAATATAGAGACTCTCATCTGCACCACAGACTTCGACTACCCTACTTTCCATTTGACTATGGATGTTTATCTAGCATCCCTCGTTGAAGGAAAACTTACACTTCTAGAACACGAAGACGCAAAATGGGTGTCTCTCGACTCCATCGACTCTCTCGACTGGCTTCCAGCCGATTGGAGTGTCATAGAAGAGATCAAGAGACACTTTGCTTCCCGTTTGTAATCAGAGATTTCTCAACATCTCCAAAATGTCTCCAGCTGATGGAGGACACTTCACAACCTTATTCTTTGCCCCGCTGCAGCAGGCTCCGACACCGATTTCCATGGTCTTTCCTCTCCAGCCCTGTCCAATTGCGATTCTTTCGCCATTGAGGACATAAAGCTCACCTTCATCCTCCATTCTCTTAAGTGCATGGATAAGGTTAGCGTAGCAGCAGGAGCATGCTGACTTTGGATCAGTGAGATTTGAGAGCCTTCTTGCGTAGCGCTGAGGAATAGCTTCATTGGAGTTTTCAGGCTTATTTAACTCGATTATCTTTGCCTTATCCAACTCATCACAGCCAGCACCCATTTCAGCTCCAAGAGAGATATAAGGGACATCTTCGAGATTAAAGCCCATAAGAGAAGCGCAGTATGTATCCATAAGGACACTGTCTTCCCCAAGCATCATACGTCCTGTCTCAACAGGATTGCCGCCTTCCTCGAAATCCAAGTCTCCGCAGATACTGTCGACAATAGTGAGAGAAGGAGAATAGACAGCATTAAGAGCTGCGATAGGAAGCATCAAGCCCTTCTGATGGAAGAGTCTCTTGGATCTATCGCTGATGATTCCCTTCAGATTTTTCATGGCACAAGTCATATTGGTCTGACAGTGTCCCTTCATGACAGGAAGGTTAATGAGATAGTCTGTATCAAGTACCTTTTGTGACACTTCCATATCTATTCCACCGGCACTCTTTCTTACATATCTATCTTTCTTGAGGTCAAATAAGCTTACACCATATTTCTTGGCTATATTATGGTATCCATTGACTCTGAAAGCTCTTTCAGTGTCATCACCTACCCAAGAGCCTTCCATAATAGAAATATTCTTGAATCCATTCTCCTGAAGATATTCGATTGTCTCGGTAATAATCTCCACATGAGTGGTGGCTCCAGTATCAGGTGTAACTGAAACAACAAGATTTGGCTTAAGAGCAATCTTTGCGTTCTTATCACCAATCTTTGAAGCCAAATCGTAGTCTTCGATTAAGCGTCTTGTCATTTGAGCAATGTCTTTTCCGTATATAATTCTTATCTCTTTACTTTTCATAATTGTAGTTTATTGAGTATTCGGAGGTATTGTGAAGAGAGAAAACGTTATTGCCAACTTCAAAAAAACCTATACATCTCTTTATTTTTCACTAATTTTCAAAAACCTATAGACAAAGAGCCTGCATTTGATTTAAATTCTTCTTGCTTGGGCGCGTAACTCAGCGGGAGAGTGCCACCTTGACGTGGTGGAAGTCGTAGGTTCAATCCCTGCCGCGCCCATTTATATAAAGCTATTTATGGTAAGGAAATAGCTTTTTTATTGCTTGTTTCCTAGAACATGTTCGAAATATTCCCCTAGAAAAATGTATAATTAGGCAAAATATTCCCCTATAAAAGTGTTAATTATCTCTGTATTTTCCCCTAGAAAAATGTTAAATTCTAAATGTGGAAAGATATCTTTATAAGCAATTACTACACTGGAAAGAATCAAATAAAAGAAAACCGCTTGTATTAGAGGGCCCTCGTCAGGTAGGAAAAACATGGCTTTTAAAACACTTCGGTGAAAAAGAGTACGAAAACCTTGTATATATCAACTGCGATAGTAATCCAATCTTGGAAAATGTTCTTTTTGATTATGATATTCCAAGAATAATCAGAACCCTTTCGGCTCTTTCTAATACACAAATTAAACCGAACAAAACTTTAATCTTTTTTGATGAGGTACAGGAATTTCCAAAAGCACTTACCTCTTTAAAGTATTTTTGTGAAAATGCTCTGGAATACCATGTTGTAGCTGCAGGTTCTCTTTTGGGTTTAACGGATCACGAAGGAAGTGGCTTCCCTGTAGGAAAAATCGATACTCTATATTTATATCCTTTATCATTTATGGAGTTTTTATTAGCTCTTGGAAAAAAAATATTAGTCGAGGCAATCAGACAACACAGATGGGAGGAGCTTAATTCAATAAATCCAACATTGACAGAACTTTTACGTCAATACTACTACGTGGGGGGAATGCCTGAAGTTGTATTAAGTTACGTGGAAAACCAAGATTTGAATATAGTGCGTAATAAACAAAAGCAGATTCTGCACGACTATAAAAAAGATATCTCCAAACATGCACCAAAAAGAGAGCTACCTAAGATTACAATGGTGTTCGATTCAATTTCTTCCCAACTTGCAAAAGAGAATAAGAAATTCATCTATAGTGCAGTTAAAAAGGGAGGAAGAGCCAAAGAGTTTGAAAATGCAATAGAATGGCTGATAAATGCAGGAATTGTATATAAGGTATATAGAGTAAAAAAACTCGAATTACCTTTAAAACACTTCATTGATATAGATTGCTTCAAACTTTATATTAATGATCTCGGCCTATTAGGTGCTATGGCAGATTCTCCTGCAAAAGAAGTTCTAATCGGGAATAATGGATTCTCGGTATATAAAGGAAGCTTTACAGAGCAATATATTGCTCAACAATACTACTCAAGTGTATTGGAAGCAAATATTACTCCTTCACTTTATTATTATACAAATGACAATTCTACATTGGAAATCGATTTTGTTATCCAGAAAGATAAAGTATTTCCAATCGAAGTCAAAGCTGAAGAAAACCTAAAATCAAAGAGTCTTTCAACCGTCTTAAAAGATAATAGTAATCTTAAAGGAATCAGGTTTTCCATGTCTAATTACAGAGAACAAAGCCAAATGGTCAATGTTCCACTTGTTTTTGCTGAAGAATACTTAAGAGAATTACCACGCTCTTAGCTCAGTTTCTTCTCTGCCTTTGACACCACTGGAATAGCAACAAAAGAAAAGACAAGCATCAATACGGCAATTGTCATATAGGCAAAACCATATCCTTTTGTGCCTACAAGATTTCCCATGACAACAGGTCCCAGTGTCATACCGATGCCATATACAGCTTGATAGAATCCCATGGCTGTACTTCTCTTCTCTTCGCTTACGCTTCTCACTATCAAAGACATCAATAGAGCATTAAGGATCAGACACCCTATTCCTCCGATGATATTTCCCAGAATCAAGAGATATGGTGTATTTGAAAAAGAGATGATGATACAGGAGATGGAAAGAAGTATCAGCCCCAAACAAACAGCATGGGAGCTCTTCATTCTCTTTAAGAGCTTCTTACCTACATAGGGTGAGATCAATACTTGGACAAGAGTGAAGACAAGAGAGATTACTCCGATTACAAAGGAAGAAGATCCTAACATCTTGGCTTTGCTGCTTGTGAAGGAAAAGGCGGTACCCTGCATATAAAACTGAGGAAGCATGGCAAAGAGAGCCGCAACAATAATCATGGGAGTTCTGATAACATCAAACACATGATTGAAGCTAAAACTCTCATGTTTTATTTCAATAGGTTTAAGGAGGGCTGCTGCAACCACAGCAACTAGTCCTGTCAAGAATGAACACAGGAGAGGAACTTTATATCCCCATCTTGTTGCGGCAAGGATTCCTAAAAAGAATGCCAATAGCTTTCCTCCGTTATTGAAGGCATTGGCATTGGTCATGGCTGTAACGCTTTCGTCATCTTTGAAATAAGCGTTATAAAGGACAGAGAAAGCCAGCCAAGTTGAAGCTGCAAGCCCCGCCATGACCCTACAGATTATTATGGACCACATATCTCTGGCAAACATT
>JALFYG010000015.1 GCA_022784805.1 Spirochaetales bacterium | reverse complement strand
CCCGACAGCAAAGATGACTTTCGGTATTGATTATTGGCTTGGAAAGGGATTCGGTATCCATACAGGCTTAGAGGGTTCTTTATCTTTTATCGAAGAGAAAGAGCTGAGACCTGAGGTGAAGATCGACGCCACCAACCTAAGGCTTGGTTTCAGCATGGGAGCTCTCATTAGATTCGGAGAGGGAGGTGAAAGATGAGAAAACTAAGAATAATCACAATACTATTATCTGTACTTCTTATCTTGGCTTCCTGCTCTGACAACAACGTCTTCAGAATCGATGGAGCAGTATGTAGAGTAAATGGAAAGGGATACGTGTCCATCCAGAGCGCCATTGATGCCATTACTGGCGTAAAAACCAGAGGTGTAGGTGGCTCCTCATATACTATTGAAGTAATAAAAGATATCAACTATGAAATAAGAGAGGAAAACAGAAATGGCATCAACATTCCTCAATCCTTCAATGGAAACATCATCATTGACTTCAAAGGATATGAGATGAGAACCACAGAATCCTTTATTGTTTCTGGTGGAAAATTAACTATCAAGAATGGAGATATTTTAAAGGTAGGAACAGGTGGTTTCTCTATTGAAGTGAAGGATGCATCCCTCTCTATTGAAAATACAAGTATTGTTGTAAATACTGATTTTAGAGTCACAAGCAATTCTTCTCTCTCACTCTCTTCTGATGATATCTCTGGAAACTTCTACTTCGACAAGAACTGCTCTCTTGAAGTGGACGGAGGAACCGTCTCTTTCAAAGATATCATTGACTTGGATTCAGAGGTGAAAGGGGAAATAACCATCAAGAGCGGAACTATCAGAGTAGTTCATGACTGGGAGACAAGGATCAGAAATATCGTCGAAGGCCTTCCTGAAGACGAGAGAGCTGGTGTTTCTATTGTAATAATCCATGATTTGGAAACAATTGGTTATGTTGCTCCAGAATGTACTACAGACGGAAACATTCAATATTACGAGTGTAATGTATGTCATAAGCTCTTTACTGATATAGGAGCTACAAATGAAATTGAGGAAGAAGACACTGTCTTAGAGGCTCTTGGTCATAATATCACCCACGTGGAAGCGAAGGCTGCTACTTGTGAAATGCCAGGAAATGAAGAGCACTGGTACTGTTCTAGATGTTGGCTTTATTCATTCTCTTCAGACCTTTCCTCTTTTGTATCATATGATAAGGTATACTGCTATCCAGCTCTGGGACATGACCTGCCGGAAGAATGGACAATCGTAAAAGAAGCTACTTGTTCTGAAACTGGTACCAGAACAAAGGCATGTAGAAGAGAAGGGTGTGGTGTTGTACTCTCTGAAACAATCCCTACTCTAGAGCATAATCTTAGCGGTTGGATCACTGATGATAATTTCCACTGGAAGGTGTGTTCTATATGTAAGAACATAGTTAATAAATATCCTCATAACTTTGGAGAGTGGGTAAAGAACCCTAAAGAAGGCACTCAGACTAAGATATGTAATGATTGTGGAAAAAAAGTCACTGAAGTTTATCATGAACTTGTTCTTGTAACAAAAAAAGATGCAACATGTACCGAGGAAGGTAATATCGCTTATTACAAGTGTACTGTCCATGATGACGAATACTTCAGAGACACTACAATGAGTAATAAGCTGACTCTCTCTCAGACAATAATACCAGCTTTGGGTCATACAAAGAGTAGTAGTTATTCTGTAGATGGTGAAAGTCACTGGATTAAATGTATTGTCTGTGGAGAAAAATTGGAATCAGCAGTTCATTCATGGGGATGCCATACAGATTCACTTAACCATGAGTTCCATACTTCTACTTGTATCGTATGTGGAAGAGTGGATATGTTGAGAAAATATGCTTCTAATGACGACTACCACTGGGAAATATGCCCTCTATGTGATTGGAAATCAAGTAAGGAAAATATCCATTACTATGGTTCGGATGGAACGTGTATTATTTGTGGACACATAAAACCCAGCACAGTATAAAGATAAAGCCTCATCGAGTTTTCGGTGAGGCTTTACTTTAGACAGGCTTTTTCTGTTGCTTACACCATATTTTCATAACCAGTTTCACTGGTAGGAACTTAATGAGTCTGACCTGCATTCTTACAGGAAGACCAAGGATTGAGACAAGCTTTCCTTTCTTCAGATCTTTCATGGCCCTATCTACTACGTCTTTGCTTTCATAGAACCTATCGTAGTACACTATGGTGTCGTCATGGACAGCTGTATCGAAGAACTCTGTCTTGATCCAGCCAGGGCAGACACAAAGTGTCTTTATTCCCCTAGGCTTCAGTTCCATGGAAAGAGCTCTGGAGAAGCTTAAGACAAAGGCCTTGCTTGCACCATATACAGCAATATAAGGAACAGGCTGCCAAGATGAGTTGGAACCAAGATTGATGATGGAAGAGCCACTCTTCATATAAGGAAGAGTAGTGTAAGTGACATCAACAAGGGCTTTGTCGTTAAGTATGACGATCTCGCTTTGTTTTGCATCATTTTTCTCAAAGGCGCCGAAGACGCCGAAGCCTGCTGCGTTGACCAATAGTTCCACATCTGGCTTAGTCTCCTCAAGGAGTGCCTTATAGGAATCGATGGATTCTTTAGCTGTAAGGTCCAAAGAAAGAATGCGAGCCTTTGTCTTCATCTCTTTCGAAAGCTCTTTGAGTCTTTCCTCACGTCTGGCAATAAGCCAGATTTCGTCTAGTGTATAATCGCTATCGATTTTCTTTGCAAAATCTTTTCCCATCCCTGATGATGCACCTGTAATCACTGCTATTTTCATACACATATTATATCTTTTGTCTAGGAGTAAGATTCAAGAGTCAAGAGATGAGGGAAAAGAGCTCTTTTCTGTCTATCCTTTCTGAGTGGCCTGGAATGGCGATATCGAAATCCAGTTCTTTAAGCCTCTCCCTATACTTCTTAAGCTCTATTAGGTCAAAGGGAATAGTCTCTATATTCTCCACAAACTTTTCTTCTTCATTGATGTCGAAGTCCCAAGGGAAAGTATAGAGATCCTTTCCATGGCTGTCGCCGAGGAAGAGAACTCTGTCTTCTTCTATATATAAGACAACGTTATCTCGGGAGTGAGGACCTCCGATATGGATTAAATGGGCAGTAACTCCTCCCAGGTCTATTATGAGTTCCTTTTCAAACTCAATGGTTGCAGAAGCTAAGTTTATGAGCTTTGTGTCACCATACTCACGTTTCATCATCTCATGGCAGAATGCTATTTCTTCTCTGTTCTTTACTCTCTCTTTTATGGATGAGTCGTCCCAGCTATAGGAAGAGAGAGTCTTCAGCATATCATTTGTCTCCTTTCCTGCTATAGATGGAATATCCCACGCAGAGAGACCGAAGGAGTGGTCCCAGTGCCAATGGGAAATGGCTAAGAGTGAGGGATAAGGGAGATTTTTCTCATGTAAGTCTCTTTTGATCTCTTTTGCATGAGTCTCAGATGCTCCTGCTTCAAAGAGAAGAGAAAACTTATCTCCTTTGATGTAGCCTATAGTAGGCCTATCGCTGTAGCCCTCTGGTGCTTTGATATATACATGCTCACTTACTTTCTCAAACATACTCTCTCCATAAAGCTCATCACTATTTTAGAGAAATGTAAAGAAATGGAAAATAATATGGAGTTAATCTCTTTCTTTTCTTGACACTTATTTTATATAGAACTAAAACGTACCGCGGTAAATATATCGAGGCAAAAAATGGAATATATGCTTATCTCCCTTGCCTTCTCTGTATTGGCAGGGCTTTTGATGAGTAGAGCAGCGAAACTAGTGAATTTACCAGCTGTAACTGCCTATCTGGTAGCCGGTCTTTGTATCGGACCTTTTGTTTTAGGAAGACTAGGAATCAAGGGACTTGGTTTTTCCTCTTTGGAGGAAGTGAACTCTTTCTCAATAATATCCCAGGCGGCTTTGGGGTTTATCGCATTTGAAATAGGAAACGAGTTCAGGCTTAAGGATCTGAAGACTATGGGAAAGAGTGCAATCACCATAGGTATTCTTCAGGCTGTAATAACAACTGTCGTTGTTGATATAGCGCTTATTGCACTTCATTTTATTGCGCCATCCCTTATTTCCCTTTCCTCAGCAATTACTCTTGGAGCCATTGCTGCAGCAACTGCGCCAGCAGCAACGCTGATGGTTGTCAAACAATATAAGGCAGAAGGGCCTATGACAAAACTTCTGTTGATGGTGGTTGCCATTGATGATGCCGTGGGTCTTGTGTTGTTTTCTATTTCCTTTGGCATAGCTAGCGCTTTGGAGACAGGAGCCATAAGTGTCATGGGAGTGGTTGTGGAACCACTCTTGGAGATAGTTCTATCTATTATTTTGGGTGTTTTGGGAGGAGTAGGATTGAATTTTCTTGAGAAATACTTCCACTCCAGAAGTAAGAGAATGAGCCTTGCCGTTGCCTTTGTGCTTTTTACAGTAGGAGTATCACTACTGGAGTGGGAGATAGGCGGAGTCCACATTGGCTTCTCTCTCTTACTTGTCT
>JALFYG010000053.1 GCA_022784805.1 Spirochaetales bacterium | reverse complement strand
GATGCTTGATGATGCACGGAAGCATGTCATACCGATAAAACCGGGGCGGAAGACACCGAGGGCTAAGAACAAGAGAAAGACTGAATACAGCTTCAACAACAAGCACAACTGTTAGGCTGCTGGCTTAAGTTGTGAACATTGAATTTAAATTGTTGCTGGAAGACCGTTCCATCAGCCTTTGGTCATATAATCTTGAAACGATTCTTGCTGAAAAACTTCAGACAGTTCTTGCTAGAGGAGTTCTTAATACGCGGATGAGGGATTTCTATGATATCAGGATGCTTCTCTCGATATATGGAATGAGTATTGATGAGGATGTTTTGAAACAGGCTTTTGATGCAACTTGCAAGAAGAGAAATACAAAGAATCTGGAAACTGAAGCGCCCAAGATCATAAGTGTTATTGAAAAAGATGAGGAGTTGCATACTCTATGGAAATCGTATCAGAAAAAGTATCCATATGCTGCTGAAATTAGCTATGACGATATTGTGGAAACTATAAAATGTATGTGGACCAAAATACAGTAACTCATCGATTTATCGTTAGTAAAACGTGCTACTTCTTTATGATAGAGTTATTCGCCCAAATGATAACTCGCGTCTGCTGGAGCTTTGAGAGTATTCTCTTATCTCTTTAAGATGCCTGGATTCTCTTCTGCTATCTCTGGATTTCGTAGAATGATATAAATCGCCTTCTGAAACAGCGATTTGAGCTTTTATTAATAAATGGCGAAGAGAGGAAGAATGACCGGTATCGCCATACTCACTCTATTGGACCGAAGACATCTTCATATGTTTCGTATTTCCCCGAGCTACGTTCCTTGCTTTTTTGAGCTGTTACGGAGTGTAAAAGCCAAAATACAGTGATGATATAAAGCTCGTCTGATTATCTTCATCTACTATGAATAATATTTATTATTATTGAAACTATTTTCTTTTATCAATATCTGTGTTATGTTCTAACTAGGAGAAATGATAAATGAAAAAGATACCAACACTCTTTGTTAGAGTCTTTGAAGATAAACACATTAAGACTATTACTCGTGAAGTAACTACAGGAATGGAATGGGTATTAGCTGGAGAAGGTATAGCTACCATAAAGAAAGATGGAAGCTGCTCTGCCATTATCGATGGATTGTTCTATAAAAGATATGATGCCAAGAGAGGTAAGAAGCCTCCTCTTGGTGCTATACCTTGTTCTGATCCTGATCCAGTGACTGGACATTGGCCTCATTGGATAAGAGTAGAAGAAAGTAATACTGGTGATAAATGGTTCTTGGAAGCTTATAAGAACAGTACAGATCTTACTGATGGAACCTATGAGGCCATTGGTCCTCACTTCCAGACCAATCCTTATGATCTTGATAAAGATATTCTTTATAGACATGGATCAGAAATAGTCACTGTCAATAGATCCTTTGATGATATCAGAGGTTATTTAAGAACTCATGCCATTGAAGGACTAGTTTTCTGGAAGGATGGAGAACCTCAGTGTAAAATCAAACGCTCTGACTTTGGATTCAAGTGGCCGGTGACTAAGGCAACTCTTAATGAAATCATTGGATAACTAACAATGTAAGGGATGATTAAATGCCAGCGAGGAATATTGGTTGTAAAGAGTCTAGAAACAAGAAGGATGAGATCTCTCTGTTACCAGATAAGATAAAGCCTAAAAAGAGTACTTTTTACAATGGAGCATTAGTGCTTGAAGAATTAGAAAGGGAAGATAACCAAGACTTCATTGATCTTTATGGTACTTTGAAAAAAGCAGGAATGTCTCTTGCAACTCTTATATTATCTTTAGATTGGCTCTACCTTATTGATGCTGCAAGAGTAAATGAGAATGGGTCTGTATGTTTATGTGTAAACAGTAATCATTGATAGGGATATCTGTAGTGGTATTATCTATCGTGAATTGGGGTACACGTTTTTGGATGTGTACTTGGAAGGCCAGGGAAACTTGGCCTTTCGCTTTTAAAAATGATTGCAATTTTTAGTATCTTGAAAACTGAGTTATATGGATTTCATCCATCACAGCATCGCTCATTATTGTAATTTATTTGAGTGATGAAATGAGTGATGTATAGTTTTCTTACCTCATCTAGGGTATAATATTTATAATCTGATTACATGTGAGGATCCAACTATTTATAAGCCACCATTTGAGATAACAAATAATGTAATTACGTATGTTGCAGAAATAGCTGAGTTGGTAGGTAAATTAACTTCTGCCAATATGCTATCCAGTAACCCTATTTTACGTCGAAGTAATCGCATTCGTTCCATACATGGTTCTCTAGCCATCGAACAGAATATACTAAGTCTTGAACAGGTTACTGCTGTACTTAATGGTAAACACGTACTTGCTCCACCCAAGGATATTGCTGAGGTCAAGAATGCTTATGAGATATATGAGAGGTTGGATGAGTTGGACCCCTATTCTATAGATGATTTACTTATTGCGCATAGAATTATGAATCGTGGGCTGGTTAAGGAATCTGGAATATTTCGCTCGCGTCCTGTTGGCGTCGTCGATCAAAAAGGAAATATACTGCATCTAGGAGCATTCCCTCACTACGTGCCAGCTTTGGTACAGGACCTAATGGATTGGATGAAAAAGAGTGATGTACACATGTTAATTCGTAGCTGTGTTTTTCATTACGAGTTTGAGATTATTCATCCGTTTGAGGATGGAAACGGACGAGTTGGTCGTCTTTGGCATACATTGCTTCTCTCTAAGTGGAATCCTATATTTGCTTGGCTTCCCGTGGAATCTGTTATTCACGACCGACAGGAAGAGTATTACTCTGCTATAAACGCATCTAACAATACCGGGAAATCGACAGTTTTTATAGAGTTTATGCTTTCAGCAATCAAGGCATCGCTCATTGATGCAATTGGCATGAGCGATAAAATGAGTGATGAAACATCTGACAAGTCAATTATAAGGTTTAATCAGATTGAGAATTATTTAAAGGATCATCCATTCATCATGAATGCTGATGTGAGAGTGTTATGTGGTGTATCTCCTGCCACAGCTAATAGAATTCTTTCTGGTTTAGTTGCAGATGGTAAACTTGTGAAGTATATAGTAGATGGACATTGGGCATACAGTATGCGTTCTACAGATGAATGATTTATCGTCATTTAATTCTGTTTAAGGTTAAACCGTCCTAAGGAACATGGTGTAGGTGAATAAGAATGAGTACAAAACCTGCTGCATATCATAAAAGAAAGGAAACATTCATCTTAATTGTTTCCATTGTTCTATTAGTTACCGGAGTTGTAAAAGATAGTTTGGGCATCTGTCTTGTGGAAATAGAAGCTAGTAGCTTCAATGGTATTTGCACCACTATGGTTTCTGTGCAGGCAACTGTATCTGTTGTTATTTTCTCATTGGTATCAATCTTTTCGAGCTTTCAAACCACAGAAAAATACACAGTATACTGCTTTACTTCTTTTTTTGTTCTATTTTCTATTCAAGGAGTATAGGGTATGCCTTTCCTTTTAATATCATTTTTCCGATTATGCGTATGTATGTTGCAAAATAATCCGATTATGAAGAGATATCTAAGTGCTATGAAGAGTTTTTAAGTTTAACAACATGGCTATGAACAGAAGTCAGATAATAGAAAGTCATATGGTTTCTGGTGATATATCTTATTATTTGAATTTCTGGATTCAAGGCTCAGTCTAATGAAGAAAGAGCATGGCGATCTATATAAAGAATAAAGCCTCTTTGATGGTAACAACGGGCTAATGGTTTCTTATCTATTGGCTCTTTCTTCTATATGGCTATTAGTTTTTCTCTTCAAGGGTGTGTACATATTGCACTGTCGATTTATACACCTCCCTTCTTTCTCTAGCGCCTTCTACACTGTATCTATCCTATAAATATGAAAGGAGTAACCAATATGGGGAGACCCAAAGGATCAAAGAACAAGGTAAAGAAAGTTTTCTTTGTCGACGACGTTGAGAAGGTTCTTGAAGAGAAGAACACTTTGAGAGAAAGCCTAGTTAAAGAGATATCTGATCTGAGTAATCAGATAGCAACACTAAGGGCTGAGCGTCGAACACATAAAGTAAGCCTTAAGTCCCTGGAAAAAGAGATAACGAAGATAGCGGCATATAAGGCTGCTGAAGAAGTGTCTGATTCTCAGAAAAACCCTGCATCTATTCTAGACGAGGTATAGCACTTGCTGCTTTCTCAAAGAGTCCACATTGGAGAGTATCCTTTGTGGGTTCTTTTTTGCGTTGTGATAGATTGGATTACTCAATGTTGACACTTGAATAACACCCTAGAAAATAGTAGGCAAAAAATGCACAGAAAAAGATGTAAAATTGTAACTACTCAGTCATGCCTTGCATAACATGAACCTTTTCATAAATCTATGTCTTTTTGAGTGAATGGTCACCCAAATATTGTAATTCTACATAATTACTTGCTGGATCAGAAAATAAACACATTATTTTATGTTAAAATAAGTGGTCTCCAACAGCTTGGCATGGGGGAGTGGAATTATGTATGCTCCTGGGGGCGGCTATGTTTCGTGTCAAGCATAAGAAGTATA
>JALFYG010000304.1 GCA_022784805.1 Spirochaetales bacterium | reverse complement strand
TTAGACAGTCTATTCTTAAGGCTCTTGCTGAGCAGTCAAGACCTGTTAGACTTCCTCTCAATAGAAGTAATGAGCTTATCCAGATTGTCAGGGCTAAGAATGATCTTATCCACAAGAAGGGTATCAGCGATCCCTCTGCAGAAGATATAGCTCACGCTACTGGCTTGGAAGCATCACTTGTAAAGAATCTTTTGGAAGTTACAAGGGAAATGATCAGCTTTGACAGTCCTATCAAGGGAGACGAAGAGGGTGACAGCAGCTACTTCGACTTCGTTGAAGACAAGTCTCAGTCTCCAGAAGAAGATGTGGTGAACCACATGATGGAAAAGGATGTAAGAGGTTTGTTGTCTGTTCTTGGAGACAAGGAGAGAGACATCATTGAAAAGAGATATGGCTTCAATGGCAATGAGCCTATGAGCCTCAAGGCTATTGGAGATGAATACAATCTTACCAAAGAAAGAATCAGACAGATTGAGAAGGCTGCTCTCCAGAAAGTGAGGAATAACGGAGAAAGCGTCGGTCTTGAATACTATGCAGAAGTAGTCTGATGAAAAAGTGATGTAAAACGCAGGGCTGGGGATTTTCCTTAGCCCTAACTTTTTGGAATAGTCCCATAAGAAATAGTAATTTTTGTTATCAATTAATTCTTAACAGAAAGATATTTGCATTAAGAATCTGTCTCGAAACTACTTTTTCGATTGACTGTAATTTGTTTACCTAGTAACATTGAATTTACGATTTAACAAAATATTTGAAACTTAATAAATAGGAATAATTCAATGGCAGACAAAAAGTATGTTTACTTCTTCGGTGATGGAAAAGCTGAAGGCAGAGGCGACATGAAAGATCTCCTTGGTGGAAAGGGTGCCAACCTTGCTGACATGACAAGCATCGGTCTCCCAGTTCCTCCTGGATTCACAATCACAACAGAAGCTTGTGATTTCTTTGATAAGCATAACAAAACTTATCCAAACGGAATGAGAGATGAAGTTCTTGCTAACCTTAAGAAGCTTGAAGAACTTATGGGAGCAAAGCTTGGTGATAAGAAGAATCCTCTTCTCGTTTCAGTTCGTTCTGGTGCTGCTCAGTCAATGCCTGGTATGATGGACACAGTCCTTAACCTTGGTCTTACACCAGATTCACTTCAGGCTCTTATTGAAAAGACAGGTAACGAGAGATTTGCTTGGGACTCATATAGACGTTTTATCCAGATGTTCGGTGACGTTGTAATGGGCGTTCCTCATGCAAAGTTCGAAGATGCTCTTCAGTCTGTCAAAGATGAGAACGGTAAGGTCTTCGATACAGAACTTGACACAGAAAACCTTAAGGAAGTCATCAAGAGATATAAGATCATCTACAAGAAGCACACAGGCGAAGACTTCCCAGAGGATCCTCAGTATCAGCTTTTCAAGGCTATCGACGCTGTATTCAACAGCTGGAACAACGAAAGAGCCATCAAGTACAGACTTATGAACGACATCAGAGGCCTCTTGGGTACAGCTGTCAACGTTCAGGCAATGGTCTTCGGTAACATGGGTGAGACAAGTGGTACTGGTGTTGCATTCACACGTGACCCATCCACAGGTGAGAACAAGTTCTTCGGCGAATATCTCATGAACGCTCAGGGTGAAGACGTTGTTGCTGGTATCAGAACACCTCAGAAGATAGATACACTTGAAAAGGTCAACCCAGATGCTTATAAGCAGCTCTGTGATATCAGAGAGAAGCTTGAGAAGCACTACCATGATATGCAGGACCTTGAGTTTACTATCCAGGAAGGTAAGCTCTACATGCTCCAGACAAGAAATGGTAAGAGAACTATCTTCAGCTGGATCAGAAGCCAGGTTGAGATGGTTGAAGAGGGCCTCATCTCTAAAGAGACAGCTGTCTCCAGAGTCCCTGCAAACGAGTTCTCAAAGCTCTTTGCTCCAATTCTTGACAACAGAGTAATCAGAGACTTGAACATCGCTCCTGATACAAAGGGGCTCAATGCTTCCCCAGGCGGTGCTTGTGGTCAGATCTACTTCAATGCTAAAGATGCTGAGAAAGCTGCTTCAGAGGGTAAGGATGTCCTCCTCGTCAGAGTCGAGACAAGCCCTGAAGATATCGGAGGTATGGCAGTATCTCGTGGTATCGTCACATGCCGTGGTGGTATGACAAGCCATGCTGCCGTCGTCGCCAGAGGTATGGGATGCCCATGTGTATCTGGTTGTGGTGAAATCTCCATCAACGAGCCAAAGAAGACTCTTACAGTAAACGGTAAGACTCTCCAGGAAGGCGACTACATGGCTATCGACGGCTTCACAGGTGCAGTATACGCAAGAAAGATTGCAGTCAAGCCAAGTGAAATCATGCAGGTTCTTGAAGGCACAATGAGAGAAAGCGAGTCTACTCTTTATCAGGACTACAAGAAGTTCATGGAATATGTAAACGAAATCAAGACCATGAGCGTAAGAACTAATGCTGATACTCCAAAGGATGCAAAATATGCAATCATGCTTGGCGCTGAAGGTATCGGTCTCTGCAGAACTGAGCATATGTTCTTCGGTGGAAACAGAATCATTGCCATGAGAAAGATGATTCTTGCTGACAACACAAGAGCTAGAGAAGCAGCACTTGCTGAACTTCTTCCTATGCAGAGAAGTGACTTCGAAGGTATCTTCGAGGCAATGAATGGTCTTCCAGTTGTCATCAGACTCTTGGACCCACCTCTCCATGAATTCCTTCCAAATGACCATACATC
>JALFYG010000284.1 GCA_022784805.1 Spirochaetales bacterium | reverse complement strand
AAGCTATGGAACCATTGAAAATAAGCTTGTAAAGAATGTTGCCATGGTATTCTGCATCATCTCCCTTTCGATAGTTCCGCTTCTTGTGTTGTGTGCTATCTGGACACCTCTTCGTTCCATAGTATTCTCTCTTGCTGAGATGGCATATTTCATCATGTATCTCACATTCATGTTTATCTCCCTTGAGAAGACTGATAAATCTATAGAAAGAAGAAATGGTGAGCCTACTCTTGAAGACTACAGCAAGTATCACATTACGGAACGTGAATTTGATGTCATAAAGCTTATCAGGAAGGGAATGACAAACAAAGAGATTGGCTATGAGCTTGGTATCAGTGTAAACACTGTAAACAACCATATCGCCAATATTTTCCAAAAGACTGGCGTCAGATCTAGAATCGATTTATTAAATGTTTTGAATGAGGCACTTTGGTGAATAAGGATCTACCGTATTCGTTTTCAGTTCCGTCATCTTGGTATGACGGGTTTTATAAAGATGAAGGAAACACTGTAAAAGCTTCTCGTCCCTTTACACTTCTCCATGAAGATAAGAGCAGGAAAGCCGCTCTTTTAATCCATGGTTTCACCGGGTATCCAGGTGAAATGGTGAGACCTGGAGAAGACCTATATGAAAAAGGCTTCGATGTATTTGTTCCTCGTCTTCCAGGTCATGGAACCACAGGCAAAGACTTCATTAAGTCCAATAAAAAAGATTGGATTGGGGTGGCAGAGAAGGCTCTTATTAGCCTTGAAAAGGAGTATGAGAGTGTCTCCGTCGTAGGTCACAGCATGGGTGGAGCCATAGTCGCTGTCCTTCTTTCAAGACACAGCGAGATAAAGAGCGCTGTCCTTTGCTGCCCAGGAATCGAACTGAGTGCAATGAACGAAAAGACACTTAAAGCCGTTTCTTTCATCTCCCACTTTGTAAAGAGAATGAAACAGAAGTGGCAGAGTGACCCTAGGTTCCATATGCACTATGAAGATGCTCCTGATGATGACCAGTATCTTGGCTCAGAATATTGGAGCTATGCATACCCTAAGCAGATAATGTCTCTCATGGATATTGCAAAGGAAGCAAAAGAAGGTCTGGAAAAGATTAAGTCCCCTGTCCTTATAATCGGAGCCGAAAAAGATGTATTGACCTCTCCTGACTCCATTTACTCAATTGCCAAGACCATTGGAGAGAGCGCAGAGACTTTGATGGTGAAGGACGCAACCCACTATGTCTACTATGACATTTCTCAGGAAGCAGAGGAAAAGGCAGTGGAGGCAACAGTTTCCTTTCTTTCTAATAGAGAGGCATAACTCAGAGAAGAGAGGCCCAAGAGACATGATGTTTCCGGGTCTCTTTTTTTGAAAGTCAAAACAAAGGGGTGGACGACACATAAAATAAATTCCATATTATTGGAAACTTTGATGACCCAAATGCATTTCTAAGGTCTTTCATCTTTCCACTCTTGTTGTTTAAATCCTTCCAATAGCTTAGAATTTCCACATTAATTAGGAGAAAGAAATGGAAGTTCGTGTACGCTATGCCCCGTCACCAACTGGGTTACAGCACATCGGCGGTGTAAGAACCGCACTTTTCAACTATTTTTTCGCCAAATCTATGGGCGGAAAGTTCATCCTCCGCGTTGAGGACACAGACCGTGAGCGCTATTCCAATGAATCCCTCCAGGATCTCTACGATACTTTGGACTGGCTTGGAATCAAATGGGACGAAGGTCCTGTTGTAGGAGGCCCTTATGGCCCTTACATCCAGTCTGAGCGCTTTGAACTCTACAAAGAATATGCTGAGAAACTCGTCAGAGACGGAAAGGCATACTATTGCTACTGCACACCTGAAAGACTTGAAAAGGTAAGACAAGAGCAGATTGCTTCAAAGAGCGATTACCAGGGCTATGACAGGCACTGCGCAAATTTGACAGACGAAGAAAGAGCTGATCTTGAGGCTCAGGGTATCAAGCCTGTAATAAGACTACGAGTCCCTACTGAAGGCAAGACTACTTTCCATGATATCCTCATGGGCGACATCACAAGGAAAAACAAAGATGTTTCCCCCGATCCCATCCTTCTCAAGAGCGATGGATTCCCTACTTATCACCTGGCAAATGTCATTGACGACCATCTTATGGGCATCACCCATATCATGAGAGCCCAGGAATGGATACCTTCCGGCCCACTTCATATTCTTCTGTATGAAGCATTTGGTTGGGAGCCACCTA
>JALFYG010000256.1 GCA_022784805.1 Spirochaetales bacterium | reverse complement strand
CATTTTCAATGGGGAAAAGAATGTGTGGATGAACTCAAAGGTGTTTCATTTTTCACTTGTTGACAGAAAAGTGGCATGATTTAACCGCACAGGTCGAAATATTTCAATTTTTTATATGAGGGAGAGTAAATTCTCCATTTTTCTCTCATCTATCTTCTCCCAAGGGAAGGTAGGGTTGCCAAAGTGACCTGAAGAGGCGGTGGAGAGGAAGATAGGGCTTCTGAGAGAGAATGCGTTGATAATGCCCTTTGGAGAGAGATCCCACTCTCGTCTGATCCAATCCACAATTCTCTCTTCAGGTATTCTCTCTTCTCCGAAGGTGTCTACATGGATGGAGACTGGATCCTTTACTCCGATTGCATATGATAGCTGTACCTCGGCTTTCTTATATAAGCCGCTCTTTACGATGGTAGCAGCAATATTTCTTGCTACATAGCTGGCGCTTCTGTCCACCTTTGTTGCGTCTTTTCCACTGAAGGCCCCGCCACCATGGTGAGCGTGTCCGCCATAGGTGTCTACGATGATCTTTCTTCCTGTAAGCCCCGTGTCTGCTGCGGGGCCACCAAGGACAAAGCGTCCTGTGGGGTTAATGAAATACTTTGTATTTGGAGTCAAGAGAGATGAGGGAAGAGTTTCCTTGATGACTCTTTCCATCACCTCCTTTCTCAGCTCCTCAAGTTCTATCTCCTCTTTATGCTGTATTGATACAACCACAGTGTCTATGGCGCAAGGCTTTCCGTTTTCATAGAGAAGTGTTATCTGGCTCTTGCCGTCTGGTTCCATCCAGTCTACAGCTCCAGTTTCCCTGAGGTTTGTGAGTTTATCTGTAAGGGATCTGGAAAGCATTAAAGACAATGGCATCAAAGACTCTGTCTCATCTGTTGCATAACCGAACATCAAGCCCTGGTCTCCAGCTCCATCGCTATCCACACCAAGGGCTATGTCAGGGGACTGGGTGTGTAGTGTGACGGATATCTCGCTCTTGTCCGAGAAGCCTAAAGAAGGATCAGTGTACCCGATACTTCTGATTGTCTTACGAGCTATCTCCTTGTAGTCAATGTCCGCCTTGGTGGTCACTTCCCCCATAATATGGCATCTATCTTTCTCAACGGTGGTTTCTGCGGCGCATCGTGAATAAGGGTCTACTGCAAGAAGGGCGTCAAGGATGGCGTCTGAAATCTGATCTGCAACTTTATCTGGGTGACCTTTTGTAACTGATTCTGATGTAAAATAACTTTTCATTTTTTCTTTCTCCTATACGCCAGAAAGAGGGAAAGAAAAACCCATCGTAGTGATGGGGGAAAACACACCATCACTCAAGCTTTAGCACCTTGCTGTCTGCAGGTTGCTGTGCGGTCAAAGGGCTTGTCCCTCACGCACTCTCTATGGCAGGGACAATATAGCAGATTTTCTTTTGGGTATTCAACATCTCCAGGCATATATTTAGATTATTTTTTGTACATATTATGGATTTTGATATTTTTTATAAGTTTATTTACTTTCAATAGAATCTATAACTTCTATTGAGTCTCTTGGATGCGAAATGTAAAATTTGGACATGAAGCTTAATTTCTTTTTTGACGTAGACGGAACCCTTCTTCCTTTTGGAAAGGGCCTCCCAGAGAGTGCTCTTGAAGCAATAATAGATGCAAAGAACAAGGGACATAGAATATTTGTCTCCACAGGAAGAAGCCCAAGCGAGATGGACAAGGCCCTTTCTCCTATTCCTTTTGATGGTGGCGTGTATAGTGCAGGGTGTCTTGTCATGACGGATGGAAAAGTAATCAGCGAAAGGCGCTATAGCGAAGAGCAAGTGGAGGAAGTACTTTCTTATTTGAAGGGAAACGGGCACTTGGCCATGGTCCAGACAAGTAACGGCACTTACATGCCTTCCACCGCCTATGAATTCTTCAAAGAGTCCTTGATCAAGAATAATGGTATCTCAATCAAGATACCAGGGCTCATTGTGTCAGATGATATTCCAAAGGGAATGGATGTAAAGAAGATACTTGTCCTCTCCCCGGAGGGAAGAGTAGATGAAGTCAGAAGAGACCTTGGAGATAGATATAACGTCGTTGACAATACTGTGGGCATAAATCAAAGCGACATGGCTGAAATATGCCTCATGGGCGTGGACAAAGGAAGCGGCATCAAAACGATACTCTCTTACTATGGGGAAGACAGAGAAAGCAGCGTAGGCGTAGGAGACGGAGCCAACGATATAGAGATGATCGAATATAGTGGGCTCGGAATAGCTATGGGTAATGCGGACAGCTCTCTGAAAGAAAAGGCTGATTGGATTACCACCGATGTAACAAAAGATGGTGTGAAAAATGCCATTGAATACGCAATTAACTCTTATTTGGACACAATTTTAAAAAAATGAATTAAAAATTGTTTTAGGGTTAATGAAATGGTTGTTTTTCGAATAAAAACAGATATACTTCTATTTATATAGTAATTTTGAACTTAGGAATAAAAGAAAACGAATGTTTAATTTTTTCTAAAAGGGGAAAATAGAAATGGAATCAAAAGAAGAGCCCAAAAGAATGAAGGCTGAGTACAGGAGTTCAATTAGAAGTAAGACAATGATCAAAGAAGCTCTCTTGGAGCTGATGGTTGAGAAGCCTTTTGACAAGATCACTATCACAGACATTGTCAAGAAAGCAGACATCAACAGGGGTACTTTCTATGCACACTACGACAATACCTCAGAAGTACTCAGAAGTATCTCAGCATCTGTAATTGACGAGATTGCTTCCGTATTCAAGGCAAAAAACAATTCTGATGCTCTTTGGAACCCAAGAGGATATCTTAAGCAGATTTCTGATTTCTTTTTGACCAACCCTAATTATTTTGCTCGCTTAGTCGCAACAGACAAGATCAGTGAAGTTCTTAATGATGCAAGACACAGCGCAATCGAGAAGATCCTCAATGATTTGGGAACAGATCTTCCTGATTCTGCACGCGCACAGCTTGCCATCCTTCTTGACTACAGCATGTCAGGTATCACGGCACTCTATACAGATATCCTCTTGGAGAAGATACCTGTAACACTTGAGGATAGTGCAGAGTACATTGCTAATCTGCTTGCTCCACAGAGAAACGTTGTTGTTGAGGTTCTTCAGCAGATGCAGAAATAACCAGGGCAACACATGTTCATAAGTATCAGTGGCAGACAGCAGCTGAAGAAGCCTGAGCCACTGCTGCCGTATGAGCTTTGCCTTTGTGTATAGAAGTTTCTCGAACCATTGAGACGATCCAGGAAAGATTGGTATTCCATATTTCCTGGCTCTTTTTTTATTGCCTCTGAGATGTCGCTGTATGCCCCTGTGGTGTCGCCGCTGTAACCCTTGGCTACGGCAGAGAGGTAGTACCAACGACCATTTCTCTTTTCAAATGGTACTGTAGACAATACATGTAGAGCTTCTCTAAAGTGACGAGCATGGATATATGAGGCTGCGGCTCTCATTTCATTTGACTCTTCATCTCTTTCATTGCTATATCCATAGCCTCCACCATAGGAGGATTGGTTGTAGCCATAAGAAGATGATGAAGAAGCGTAGGACTTATGGTTTATGATGGCATCGTAGGCAGTGTTTATCTCCTGCATCTTCTTTGCCGCCGCAGGATCGTTTCCTGTGACATCAGGATGATACTTCTTCGCCAAAGTCTTATATGCTTTCTTAACTTCTTCTTCGCTGGCGCCTTGTCTCAGACCCAACACTTCATAAGGATCATTCATTTCCTTTCTTCCTCATCTCAAACCTGCTCCACATGCCATGGTACAGGATATTTTCAAACAACGGTACATAATCATCAAGAGGCATGTGCTCCATAGCGGATGTTGCACAGGCGGCGGCATCAATGAGCATTGTCTTGATCTCTTCTTCCGTAATGGAAGGTGGGAGAGGATTATACCTATTTTTCTTCTTGTCCTTCTCTTTGTCGTCCCAGGCATCCAAGAGATAGATGTATCTTCCCATGCCGCAGCCCATTCTTCTTAAGTCCGGAGCGAAATGGCTGTTCTCGTCCTTGACGAAGATCTCCCCAAGGGCCTCTCCGAAATAGAGGGCGTTCTGCTCTGGATCTTTTATCCCTTTCTTCTCGTTTTCCCAAAGGGCTGAAAGCTTATTTTTCAAAGTATCGCACTGTCTTTTGTAGGTTTTCTCTATTTCAGGAATAAAGGGAAGAAAGCGGTCTTTTTTATTTCTGCCCTCGTCATTGTTGCTGTCTATAAGTGCGTAGTGGGAGAGAAGAATCTGCATTGCTGC
>JALFYG010000213.1 GCA_022784805.1 Spirochaetales bacterium | reverse complement strand
AAAGAGACTTGGAGAAGATCCAAAAGTCGTAAACTGTGTCATCAGCCACCACAATGATGTGGAACCAATCTGCATTGAGGCAATAATCGTACAGATTGCCGATGCCATCTCTGCAGCTCGTCCTGGAGCAAGAAGAGAGAGTCTCGATAACTATATCAAGAGACTGGAATCCCTTGAAAACATTGCAAAGGGATTTGAAGGTGTTGATAACGCCTATGCAATCCAGGCTGGTAGGGAATTGAGAATCATGGTCAATAGTGACACTGTGAACGATGACGGTGCAAGAAAGATTGCCAAGGGTATTGCTGACAGAATCGAAGCAGAATTGAGATATCCTGGCAAGATCAAAGTAACCATCATTCGTGAAACAAGAGTTGTGGAGTATGCAAAGTGACGAAGAAAACACTTCGAGTCATGATGATTGGAGATGTCTCTGGTCAAAGCGGAATGGGAGCCCTGTTTTTAGGGCTCTCTTCTGCCAAAAGACAATATAATGCAGATTTTGTAATCCTGAATGGTGAGAATGCCGCAGGTGGCTTTGGAATCACCATAGAAGACTATAACAACATGAAAAAAGCCGGTGTGGATGTAATCACAAGTGGCAACCACATCTGGCAGAAAGATGAGATATTTCCATTCCTTGATAGAAATGACGATATATTGAGACCTGCTAATTATCCTGAACCATGTGTTGGAAAGGGAATGACCATAAAGGAAATAAATGGTGTCTCTATTGCTGTCATCAATCTTCAAGGAAGAGTCGACATGATGACCACTGATGATCCCTTCAGAAAGGCAGAGGCATTGGTCAGGAATGCACGAAAGACCACTCCTTTGATCTTTGTAGATTTTCATGCTGAAAGCACAGAAGAAAAAGAAGCACTCTCTTTCTTCCTTGATGGTTCCGTTACGGCAGTTGCGGGAACCCATACCCATGTCCAGACAAGGGATGAGAAGATTCTGAAAGGTGGAACAGCATATATAACAGACCTGGGCCTGACCGGAGTTCTGAATATGGTCATCGGCTCTGATCCTGCAAAATCTATTGAGCGACAGCTGACTCAGATTCCTATCAGAAGCGAAGTGGCGGAAGGAAAGGGTAGGATACAAGGAATTGTTGTGGAAGCAGACATAGAAAGCGGCAAGGCCCTTTCCATCGAGCGCTTCACATTCTGACAACAACTTCATCGTCAACGATCACAACCAGGCCCTCTGTAAAGAGATTCTTGGAGAGGGTCTTATGTATCTCGCAGGCAGCTTTGTAGATATCATCGGAAAGAAGAAAGTCTGAAGAAAGAGAGACGAAAGCGATATTATCCTGTATGGTTGCACCCTTAAGTGTGACGCCTTCTTTTATCTCTGAAATCAGACCCGCTTCTTTTTCTTCCTTTGAAAGGGGAAGGAGAAGGGCTTCAAGGGTATAGTGGAGAGAGTCCCTTAATCCAGGGTGGATGATTCGGTTACTTTCCGCTTCTCCATTGATACTTTCAAGGATGACTGTAACTTCTTTTCTCTCTTTTTCCTCTTCATTACTCTTCCAAAGACTATAGTGCTCAATGAGATTAGTGTTATGGATGGAGCTCTTTAAAGAAGGAAAAGATAGTATTAACAGCGGAATAGAAATGACAAAGAGTGTAATATAAAGGACGAGAAGATATCTAAATGATGATTTTTTTTCACGTCCATTCTTTCCCATAAGAGAATAATAGAACAAAAATCATCTTTGGGCAAAGAGAAGGTGTAGTTTTGTTTTTTTCTTTTCCGGTGTTGGAAATAAAGGAACAAATAGACTAGTATTTAGAAAGGTCCCTGATACAAGGAAAACTATATGACAGAAAAACTAGAAATAAGAAACAAAGCGGATATCGACACTAACCTCCCCCTCATCTCTATTGTAGGGAGACCGAATGTGGGAAAATCCACACTTTTTAATAGATTGATTGGAAAGAGAAGGGCAATAACAGACCCGACACCTGGTGTCACAAGAGACCCTATTCCTGAGAGATGGCTACTGGGTAACCATCCTGTGACACTTGTTGATACAGGTGGAGTCAAATTAGACAAGGAAGGTTTGGATTTCGCTGTAACAGAGAAATCTCTCTCCATTCTTGCAATGAGCGATGTAATTCTCTTCCTGATGGACTGTATGGAAGTGACAAGCGAAGACATGATGCTCATTGAGGAAGTGAGACCATACACAGACAAAGTCGTCTTGGTTGTCAACAAGGTTGATGACCCAAAGAGGGATGACTTGGTTTGGAACTACTTCTCCTATGGTTATCAGAGGGTTGTGGGAATATCGGCAGCCCATGGCTTGGGAATCGAAGAATTGGAAGACACCATTCTCGGAATGTTGGATATGGAGAGGACAGAAGAGATTCCTGATGAACCAGACACTATCAAGCTTGCAATAATGGGTAAGCCAAATACAGGAAAGTCTACTCTTACAAACCTTCTTACAGGCAGGGACATCTCCATCGTCTCCGATATCGCAGGAACAACCAGAGACGTCATGAAGGCTACATTTGTCTACAAAGGCACTGAGTATACTGTTTTGGATACTGCCGGTATCAGAAGAAAGACAAAGGTAGAAGAAGACGTAGAGTACTATTCCGTAAACAGAGCCATAAAGACCATTGATGAAGCGGATGTCGTCATCTTGATGATCGATGTGGTGGAGGGCTTGGCGGAACAAGATAAGAAGATAGCCCAGCTTATTGTCAGAAGAGGAAAGGGCGTGGTTTTATGCCTTAATAAGATCGATAAGCTTAATGGCCCTGAAAACCAGCTGGAAGCTATCAAGGACAGAGTAAGATTCTTGTTCCCTATATTGAACTTTGCCCCACTTGTACCAATCTCTGCTCTCGAAGGAATGGACATTGGAAAGCTTTTGGATGTTGTCTGGGCTGTTTACAGACAGTTGGAAAAGCGTGTCGATACTTCAACTCTCAACGAGGCATTGAAGCGCTGGACCACAGATCAGGAGCCTCCTCGCTCTGCTACGGGTTACTTTAAGGTCCTCTATGGAACTCAGGTCAGCGCCAATCCTGTGAGATTCCTGTTCTTTGTCAACAAAGTACATGCCTTCCCTGAGACTTACATTTCTTACCTGAAGAACTGTATCAGACGTGATTTGGGCTTTACTTATGTTCCTGTTGAAATCTCTCTAAGGGAAAGAAAGAGAAATCCTAGCTTGAACGAAAAGGGACCAGGAAAGGAAGAGGCTGAGATACAGAAGGTCATCAAACGCAACACCTCCCAGAAGAATGTAAAGAAGGGTATTGCAAGAAAACCTGGTGGAAAAGCAAGAATGGGCAAAGAAACAGAGAGAGCCAAGACAATCGTAAGAAACTCAAAGCAGAAGAAGGCTAAAGGTAAGTAATGGGTTTTTTAGCTGATAATTCAATACAAGCCGTGGCTTTCGACATCGATGGCACTTTCTATCCTCTCTGGAAGACACAATTGAGAGTGGCTTTGGCTTCTCTTTCATCTCTTCCCTTTGCCATGAACTATAACAAGGCCAGGCAGAGAGTAAGGACAGAGGATAGCTTTTTGTCTCTTCCTCCTCTTTCAGAGAAAGAAAGGGGTGAGAGAATGTGCCGTTATATGTGGGATCGTAGCGAGGAGGAGGATATAGAGTATTTTATCCAGAAGGAGAAGAAAGTCTTCTTCACCCGCTATGAGAAAAGCTTCTCATCCATCAAGGCCTATGACGGTGTGGAGAATGTACTTAGTAAGTTGGAGGAAAGAGAGATAAAGCTGGGAGTCCTTTCAGATTTCCCTGTGGGCTCCAAACTTAAGGCAATGGGAATAGACAAGTATTTCCCCCTGCAGCTATCAAGCGAAGATTGGGGAAGATATAAACCTTGTCTTACTCCTTTTGAGATGCTTATATCTCAAATAAAGGAAGAACCTCATGCTATACTATATGTAGGTGACAGCCTCAGAAAAGATATAGAAGGGGCGAAAAGGGCGGGGCTCAGGACAGCTTTGCTCTCCAAGAAAGAAGAATTAGGCTCTGCAGACATTGTCTTCAGAGATTGGAGTGAGTTGGATAGAGTTTTATTCTAAGTGGAGTGATCATGAATACGACATACATTCTTATCGGCGTGTGTTTTCTTCTTAATCTGATTGTGGTGTTGGCGTTCAGGGCTGCAGACAAAAAGGACCGTTCTCTGAAAAACCTCAATCAGCAGGTGAAGAACTTTAGATATGAGACTACATCGTTTATGAATAGATTCACTGAGATTTCTCGTGACTGTGAGCAGAATATTACTTCCAGGATTGAATATGCCAACACAGTACAGAATCATCTGGCGGAATCCATTGATATGGTGCTTGTACACCAGAAGGAGTTGGATGAACTCTCCGGTGTATGTGAAAACTACGGAAATGCACTGAAAAAACTGAAGGCTCAGACTGAACAGGCTGAAAACAGAGTCTATGCCGTACAGGCTGAAGTAAGAAAGACTGAGGCTGTGAAGGACTATGCCCTTCAGTTCCAGAAGGATATCGAGAGACTTACAACCCAGCTTGATTCCTTGAAGGCTGACTACGTTCGCCTCGTGACATCCACAGAACAGGATTTAAAGGCTACATCCGCTTCCCAGAAGGAAGAGAACAGAGAGATGCTCGATCAGTTCTCTGCAGCCCTTGAAAGAAGCAAGTCCCAGCTCTATGAATATGTGGCTCTGGAAAAGCGCAACTATGATGATATGTGCCGGGAGCAGGAAGAGAGAGCTGAGGCAGAGCTTGCCAAGCTTGACGAGAAGGCACAGGACATTGAGGAAAGAATGGGTGTGGTCAAGAGTGATTTTGACGAGCTCTTAAGAAGCGCCACCCACTCACTCTCTGACATTGTCCAACGCAAAAACGATATCTTTGGAGAAATTGACGAGAGATCCGGTCTTCTTGACAGGAGATTCGAGGCATCCCTCTCTGAAATGGATAAGATAAAAGAAAACATCATTGCATCTATTTCGGAGAAGACAGATGAAATGAATGCGAGAATCGATGAGTTCACAGCATCTGCCAAGGAAAAGATTGATGAACTCTCTTCTGCTCTCAATACCCACTTCGAAGAGACTCTCATGAGTATAGATAAGAATAAAAATGAAGCCATTGATAGCGTCAAGAAGTCTTCTTCCGACTCCTTGGAAGATCTTGATGACGCCATCAAGAGTACCGGTGATACCCTTGAATCAAGACTCAATGATATGGAAGACGAGGTTGGCGCATCCATCGTTTCCTTCCAGGAGAAGCTTGCTGAAAGCGAAAAGGCTGTTGAAGACAAGATTTCTGACCTTAAGAGTGCATTGGAAAATGCTGTGGAGGAAATCAGAAAAGTCCTCGGTGATGAGAGAGTGGAGACAGAGAAGTCTATCAGAGACTTAATAGATGAACGTGACCAGGTGATCGACGATATTAGGGGGAAGATGGATGAAAAACGCAGCATGGTGGAATCAACACTGGCTGTTTTGAAGAACGACAGAGATAGATTGGTTGAGGAATACAACAACTATATCGAAGACAAAAACAGGCTGTTCTCTGAATCCTCTCAAAGACTGGAGGCAGATAGAAGCGCCTATGTCCAGAGATGCAGGGAAGAACTGAAAGATGCCCTGGATGACATGGACAGGAATTCCAATGCTTCTCTTCAGAGAATCAAAGACAACAGTGATGAGTTCCTGAAGGGTGTTGCAGACAGGATGGCTGAAAGCGGAAAGACCCAAAAGATGTTGGAAGAGACAGCTTATGGCAAGATCAAGGAAGCTTTGGACATCATCAGAGATTATGAAAACAAAATCAGGGAAAGCGAATCCAGTCTCAGTGAACAGATGGAGTCTGTAACAAGCATGAAGGAGAGCATTTGGAATCTCCAGCAGGAAGAGAAGAGACTTCAGGATGAAATAGACACCCTCGGACAGGATAGGGATAAGCTTCAGAATGAAACAAGGGAAGTAAGAAGCCAAAGACTCAATGAAGAAGCCAACCTGGTGCGTCTTAAGGGACAGCAGAAAGTAATTGAAGAGAAGAGGAAAGACGAAGAGAAAAAGAATGTCCGTAAGCCTCTTCACTCAATTGAGGAAATGGATTTGATCATTGGAGAAGAAGAGGTTGACGTCTCCGACGACGAATGATTTGACTCTTGTGTGATGATTTATTAACTTCTTTTATAGGTGCCCGGGGAGGGCACTTATCATGAAGAAGAAAAATAAGAACAAAAAGAAAGGAAGTGAATATATGGCAGAGGAAAAGACCGAAGAAAAGATCGAAGTCCCAGAAGAAGAAACAAAAGAGACTGAGACATCACAGGTGGTCGAAGAAGTCACGGCAGAAGAGGTTGAGACAGAAGATCCAAAAGATGCAAAGATTGCAGAGTTGGAAGCTAAGATAAAAGAAATGGAAGAAACCATCTCCAAGATGAAGGATGACGAATTAAGGAGAATGGCTGACACAGAAAACTATAAGAAGAGACTCAGGACTGAAAAAGAAAACGCTGTGAAGTATGCAAACGAATCTTTGATCTCCGACTTATTGGAACCTCTCGATAACTTTACCCGTGCCATTGAATCTGCTTCCCAGTCTCAGGATTTCGAGGCTATGAAGACAGGTGTCGTAATGGTTAACGACCAGTTGCTTCAGCGTCTCAAGACAAATTGGGGTCTTGAGATGATCAATAGCGCAGTGGGTACACCTTTTGATCCAAATACCATGGAAGCCTATGGTGTGCAGGAAAAAGAAGGCATAACAGAGGAAGAAGTAGGCATGGAATGCAATAAGGGATGGCTACTTCACGGTAAAGTCTTAAGAACTGCAAAGGTATTTGTAGCAAAACCAAAGAAATAAGAAAAAAATCTCTTGAGAGTGTTTGACGTTTTTTTCTTCAGCTATTACTTTATTTTGCAGATGGGAAAACCGTCTTTTTAAAATTTGAAAATACATGGAGATATAAATTATGGGAAAAATCATTGGTATTGACCTTGGAACAACTAATAGCTGTGTTGCTGTTATGGAAGGTAACGAGCCTACAGTAATTGCAAATAGTGAAGGAGATAGAACTACTCCAAGTGTAGTAGCATTTAAGGGAGCAGACAGACTTGTAGGTAAGCCTGCAAAGAACCAGATGGTTACTAATCCTGAGAATACTATCTACTCAATAAAGAGATTCATGGGAAGAAAGTACCATGAAGTCACAGAAGAGACAAAGATGGTTCCTTATAAGGTTACCAGCGCTTCTGGAGACGAGATTAAGATCGATGTTGACGGAAAGCTCTATTCTCCTCAGGAAATCTCAGCCATCGTTCTTCAGAAGATGAAGAAGACAGCAGAAGACTTCCTTGGTGAAGAAGTGACAGAAGCTGTCAT
>JALFYG010000196.1 GCA_022784805.1 Spirochaetales bacterium | reverse complement strand
CAAGAGAGGCATTGAGGTATTCACCTTTGATGTCATCACCGAACTCTTTGATGGCGTCATCAATGGTGAAAGCCTTACCTGAGTTGTAGTAGTCTACCTTACCTGTAGCATCCAGCTGCATGATGTCTGGAAGCTCTTTATAGTTTTCTGCAGAGATAATAGTCTTCATCAAAGTTGTTGCATCTGAATACTGTCCCTGATAAATAGCATTTACTGTGATTTTGTATTCATTGGTTTCGTTAAATTCTTTGATGTACTTATCCATGAATACTCCAGCTTCATCAGAAGCACAGTGCCAGAAAGTAATGGTAACTGGTTCAGAACCAAGTTCCACATTTTTTGTAGTTGTGGTTTCTGTTGAGCCGTTGGCGAAGAGAGCTGTCAAGACAGCCACCGCAATTGTCATTGCCATCAATAGTTTTTTCATAATAGTCCTCCTATTTGGGCCATTGATTTCAAGTTATCATCCCACAAGGGATCCATCCATTCCTCCCTTTCTCATATTTCTTCTCATAATGATGAAGAGAATAAGAGAAGGAATTAATGATATACAGACTCCTGCAAGAACCAAATAGTAGTTCTCGTCTTCCCAGGAGTTAAGCTTTGTGATACCGACCATGATCGTCCTCATATTCGGAGAAGATGCCGTGACGATCAAAGGCCAGAGATATGCGTTCCAAAGGTTGATGAAGCTTTGGACAAACAGTGTGGTGATCACTGGCTTACATATTGGAAGAAGAACCTTCCAAATAAACCAGAAGTCTCCGTATCCATCGATTTGTGATGCTTCCCTCATGTCTTTAGGAACAGACTTGAAGCGCTGACGGAGCATGAACATCTGGGAGGCAGATATAAAGGAAACGATCATTACTCCTAGGTATGTGTTCAGAAGGTGAAGCTTCGATACTGTCAGATAGTTTGTCACCAACAATACGTCTCCAGGAATCATCATGGTTCCGAGAATCAAGAAAAAGAAGAAGTTCTTTCCCCTGAAGTCATAGTAGGTGAAACAGTAAGCTGCGAGTATGGAGATAATGAGTCTTATGGTGGTTCCAAAGAATGCGATTATAAGAGAGTTTATCGTGTACCTCAGTAAGTTTCCCTTTGCCAAAGCTTCCTTGAAGTTCTCAAGGTATGTGAAACTGCCAGGAAGAAGCTTCGGAGTAAGGAAATCTGAAGGAGTCTTGAAAGCTCCGCAGAAACAGTAGATAAGAGGGAAAATAATCACAAGACCAATGGCGATGGCTATTATAGAAACGATTGTGTCTTCGATTAAGTTTTTAGTTTTGCGCTTCATCATTGATAGTGTACCTTCTTTCTCTCAAACACGAATGAAAGAATCGTGAAACCAAGTGTGAGTACAAAAGCTGTGAGGCTAAGTACGGCTGCCAGTCCATAGTCTGAACTGGAGAAGCCTGACTGATACATCATGGACATTAGTGTGTTTGTTGCAGATGACTCTGCACTGACTCCCATGATTATGATCATCGGGGCGGATGTCATCATTGCAAGTACCAGGTTGGTACAGAAAACATAGAAGATGGTAGGTGAGATAAGAGGAATCTGGACACAGAATATTCTTCTGAATGCGCTGATTCCATCGACTCGGGTTGCTTCCATGATATGCTGGGGTATTCCTCTCAATGCGGAAAGCATAAGGAGGAAATCGAAACCTATACCCATCCAGACTGTCAGAATGATACATGTTGCAAGGGCTGTATCTGCACTCTCGAACCAACCAAGTTTCAGGCCGAAGAAGTAGTTTATGAAACCAACGCTTGGGCTGAACATGGACTTGAAGATCATACATGCCGCAGACATTGAAACAGACATTGGGAGAGTAAAGAGTGTTTCATAGACTGGGCTGAGTTTTCTCTTCTTGTTTGCCAATAGCGCCAAAGAAAGAGTAATGACCAAAGTAATGGGCACGTTTACTGCAGCGATGATCAGTGTGTGCTTCAAGGCTGGAAGGAAATCTTTTCTTGAATATGTGTATTTAAAGTTCTCCAGTCCGGCAAAACCCTTGATCACTCCCTTTGCGTTCACTCGGGAGAAAGCGTTCACAATAGTTTTGACAAAGGGATAGTACACAAAGACAACCGTAAATAGGATTGCAGGAAGAAGGAGAATAAATATCTTCTTCCTGTCCCTTGCTTTTTTTGTCTTCAAGCCTGATTTAGTTCTTCCCATGTACACCCCCGTCAGCATTCCATATTGAGGCCTGTCTCTGAATCAAAGAGGTACATAGATTCAGGGGCAAAGGAATAGAAGATTTTGCTATCTGGAGTAAAGGTACGGAGCATATGGTGTTCGTCCTTTGCTTCTATTACTGCGATGATATCCCTATCGCCTTGCTCTAAGTGTAGGTGGATGGATGTGCCCATAAGCTCGGCGACTCCTATGGTTGCCTCAAATAATCCGTCAAAGTTGCTTATTTCAATGGAATCTGGTCTGATTCCCACAGTGACGTTCTTAGTCTTTATTCCCTTTTCCTTAAGTTTTGCGCCCATCTCCTGGGGAAGAATTATATCCTTCCCCATAATGGAAAGAGAGTATCCATCTTCTATTTCATTCAATGTGCCATCAAAGAGGTTCATCTGAGGTGTTCCGATAAATGTGGCCACAAATACATTTCTTGGGGAGTTGAATACTTCCTCCGGTGTTCCGATCTGCTGAATAAAGCCATCCTTCATGACCACAATCCTGTCTCCCAGCGTCATGGCTTCAGTCTGATCATGGGTTACGTAGACAAAGGTTGTGTCTATCTTCTTTCTCAGTCTCAGAAGCTCAGTTCTCATCTGGTTTCTCAGCTTTGCGTCCAAGTTTGATAACGGCTCATCCATCAACATGACCTTAGGATTTCTGACAATGGCCCTGCCGATGGCAACGCGCTGTCTCTGTCCTCCGGAGAGGTTCTTGGGCTTTCTGTCCAAATACTCTGTGATGCCCAGAATCTCTGCAGCCTCCATGACCTTTTTCTTTATCTCTTCCTTGGACTTCACTTTCTTCTTGAGAGCAAAGGCCATGTTGTCGTAGACAGACATATGAGGGTAGAGGGCATAGTTCTGGAACACCATGGCGATGTCTCTGTCCTTGGGTTCCAGCTCATTAACGAGCTTATCGCCGATATAGAGTTCACCTTCTGTAATCTCTTCAAGGCCAGCTATCATCCTAAGAGTTGTTGATTTACCGCAGCCAGAAGGTCCTACCAAGACAATAAACTCCTTGTCCTTGATTTCGATGTTGAAATCCTGGACAGCAACAATACCTTTTTCAGTAGTCTGAAGGTTGGACTTAGACTCCTCAGTTTTGTGCTTGTTCTTTGTCTTACCAGGAAGCGGCGGGTAAATCTTCTTTATATTTTTTAGTGTAACGCTGGCCATAAGCAATCCTTCTTTTAATCAGTTACTATCACTCTGTAGGTTCCAGGAATAACAGACTTTTCGAATGCACTCTGAACCTCTGTCATAGGATATTTTGCAGCAATTAGAGGCTTCATGTTTATAATTTTTCCACAAATTAATCTATTTGCCTTAAAAAAGTCTCTTTCTGTAGGGCTGATTGAGCCTGTAAGGATCTTCTGAGTGGAATGAAGCATCTGTGGGCTCACTGGAACAGGGGCATCCGGGTGCATGGAGCTATACTGTACCATGGTGCCGTTTGGCCCTGTCATATCGATGGCTTGAGGCACAACTGCAGGGATGGCTGTGGTGTTGAATACAACATCAGCTCCTCTTCCACCTGTAAGCTCTTTCACTTTCTCCACAGGATCACACTTTGATGGGTCGATGGCGATGTCTGCTCCCAAGGAGAGGGCAAGCTCTCTTCTCTTTTCATCCACTTCAGAGATAATTACCCTTGCGCCCTTCTTCTTTGCTAGCATCACATGGTTGATTCCCATGATTCCGCCTCCGATTACAACCACATCGTCTCCAAGCTCTATATTTCCCATTTCAATACTGTGGACACAGCAGGCAAGAGGCTCTGTAAGGGAAGCTTCTTCATAGCTGATGTCATCTGGAATAGGGAAGAGATCCTTTGTCTCCACGACAATATAGTCACAGAGTCCGCCAGGACCTGGAATCATACCTTCTCTCACTGGCTTACGCTGAGCCTGTGTA
>JALFYG010000091.1 GCA_022784805.1 Spirochaetales bacterium | reverse complement strand
GAATGGAATTCCCTTCTATTCTATTCAAAAGAAATATGAGGTATTAGAATATAGATATGGTTATACATGGTATTCAGAAATTGACGCTTGTAGATTTTCCAGGGCATCCTGCTGCAATTCTATTTTCAGGTAAGTGCAACTTCCGTTGTCCTTTCTGCCAGAATGCTCCCCTTGTAGTTGGAAGTGACGAAGAACCAGTATTGGATAATGATGAGATCTTCGACTTTTTAAAGAAAAGAAAGAGAATGCTTGAAGGTGTTGTAATGACAGGGGGAGAGCCAACCATCAACTCCGACCTTATTCCATTTCTAGCTTCTCTCAAAGATCTAGGGTACCTGGTTAAGCTTGATACCAATGGATATAGACCTGATGTTTTGAGAGAATCAGTAGAGAAAGGCGTGGTGGATTACGTTGCCATGGATATTAAGACCAGCCTTGATGAGTACCCTAAACTCTGTGGTGTAAACAATATAGATACTTCCCGTATCAAAGAAAGCATTGATTATCTTATGTCTGACAAGGTTGACTATGAATTTAGGACAACTGTGGTCGAACCACTACACCATAAAGAAAATTTCAAAAAAATTGGAGAAATGATCAAAGGTTGTAAAAGATACTTCTTGCAATCCTTTGTAGAGAGTGGAAATATACTTGGAAAAAACTGCTTTCCACCATCTAGCGAGCAATTGCAAAGTTATCTTGAAACTCTAAATTCTTATATAGAAAATGTATCGATACGAGATAAGGCTTAACACTACATATGGTGTAGTTAGTCTTTTGTTACACTTTCTGCAGTAGTTGTTACACTTGTACAAAGCTTTCCTATGTGATATTGTCAAATAAATCACATTTAGGAGTAATACGATGTATTCAGTTGTTAAACGCGACGGGAAAGAAGTCGGATTTGATATAAGGAAAATTACTGTAGCTATCGAGAAGGCTTTTGATTCAATTCAGAAAGAATATGATGATAACATTGTCGACTTTATAGCCCTCAAGGTCACTTCCGACTTCTCTTCCAAAGTCAAAGATGGAAAGGTAACAGTCGAAGACATTCAGGACAGTGTAGAAAAAGTATTGTCTCAGGCAGGATATGAAGATGTTGCAAAGGCCTATATCCTTTATAGAAAGCAGAGAGAAAAGATCAGAAATATGAAGTCTGCAACTCTGGACTATAAGAGTGTCGTAGACAACTATCTTAAGCTCAGTGACTGGAGAGTCAAGGAAAACAGTACTGTCACATACTCTGTAGGCGGTCTCATCCTATCCAACTCCGGAGCCATCACAGCCAACTACTGGCTCAGCGAGATTTATGATGAAGAAATTGCAAATGCTCACAGAAACTGTGATTTCCATATCCATGATCTCTCTATGTTGACAGGTTACTGTGCAGGTTGGTCTCTCAAGCAGCTTATTCAGGAAGGTCTTGGCGGACTCCCTGGAAAGATCACTTCTGCTCCTGCTAAGCACTTGGCAACACTTTGTAACCAGATGGTCAACTTCTTGGGTATTCTCCAGAACGAGTGGGCTGGTGCTCAGGCCTTCTCTTCCTTCGATACATACCTTGCACCATTTGTAAAGTATGACAATCTCTCCTATGACCAGACAAAGAAGTGTATTGAATCCTTTGTTTATGGTGTCAACACTCCATCCCGTTGGGGTACACAGGCTCCATTCTCAAACATCACTCTTGACTGGGTTTGCCCTAATGACCTTAAAAATGTCCCAGCTATCGTCGGTGGAAAAGAGATGGATTTCACATATGGCGACTGCCAGAAAGAAATCGACATGGTCAACAAGGCATTCATCGAAGTAATGATCGATGGAGACGCCAATGGCAGAGGATTCCAGTATCCTATCCCGACATATTCAATTACAAAGGATTTTGACTGGTCCGATACAGAGAACAATAGACTTCTCTTCACAATGACAGCAAAGTATGGAACTCCATACTTCTCCAACTACATCAACTCCGATATGAATCCAAGTGATGTAAGAAGTATGTGCTGCAGACTCCGCTTGGACCTTAGGGAACTGAGAAAGAAATCCGGTGGCTTCTTTGGAAGCGGTGAAAGCACAGGAAGTGTAGGTGTAGTCACCATCAACCTCCCTCGTCTTGCTTACCTTTCAAAGGACAAGGCTGACTTCTATAAGAGACTAGATAGACTCATGGATGTGGCTGCCAGATCCTTGAAGATCAAGAGAACTGTCATCACAAAGTTCCTTGATGAAGGTCTCTATCCATATACAAAGAGATACCTTGGTTCCTTCGACAACCACTTCTCCACAATCGGACTTGTCGGTATGAACGAAGCTTGTCTCAATGCAAGCTGGCTTGGCTGCAACATTGTTGATCCTAGAGGACAGGAGTTTGCAATAGAGTGTCTCAACCATATGAGAAATAGACTCTCTGATTATCAGGAACAGTATGGTGACTTGTATAACTTGGAGGCTACACCAGCTGAGTCTACTGCTTATAGATTCGCTCGCCACGATGTTGAGGAGTTCCCATCTATCATCACAGCATCCTCAGATGACAAGAGACCTTACTATACAAACTCTTCTCATCTTCCTGTCGGATACACAGATGATATCTTTGAGGCTCTCGACATCCAGGATAAGCTCCAGACTCTCTACACCTCCGGTACAGTATTCCACACCTTCCTTGGTGAGAAACTCCCTGACTGGAAGGCTGCAGCTACACTGGTAAGAAAGATTGCTGAGAACTATGAGATTCCATACTACACAATGAGCCCTACATACTCTGTATGCTCTGAGCATGGATATCTTTCCGGTGAAGTTTGGGAATGCCCAGTCTGTCATAGAAAGACTGAAGTCTACTCAAGAATCACAGGATACTATCGCCCTGTACAGAACTGGAACATTGGAAAGGCTGAAGAGTTCGAAGAGAGAAAGGAATATGATATTCCTAACTCACGCTTAAAGAGAAACGGAATCTCAAAGGCCAAGGAAGACTACGATGTATTCCATCCAGAAGCAGATGGTAATGAGAATGGAATCCTGTTGTTCACAACAAAGACTTGCCCTAACTGCAGACTCGCAAAGGCAAGCTTGGACAAGGCTGGACTGAAGTATCAAGTGATTGATGCTGAAGAGAACCCAGAGCTTTGCAAGAAATATAAAGTAATGCAGGCTCCAACTCTAGTTGCCTTCACAGATGGCGTTGCAACAACAGTATCCAACGCCTCCCAGATCAGAGCATTTGCTGAAAGTGCTGTTTGATCCAGAACAATAACCATAGAAAACAGGCGGTCGAAAGGCCGCCTGTTGCTATCTATATACAATGATAGAGAACCCTTAGGAATCCAAAGCATTCTCCAGGAACTCCTGAATCATCTCCTTATTCTCATTCCACTCGTCTTCGTCCCCAGTTCCTACACCCAAGAACTCGAGTTTCATCTTCAAATAATCCGTCATCATCTTGAATGCATCTTCAAGAGTGGAGTACTCCTTATCTCCTGACTTTTCAGCTCCATTTATAATGACGATAAACTTCTTTCCTTCAAGATCCTCTTTTTCTAAAGAATAAAGTCTATCTATAAATACCTTGGTCTGGGCTGAAACCTGCCACCAATAAATAGGAGAAATGATGGCGATTGTATCACTCTCTCTTATATCCTTATATAAAGAAGTCATGTCATCTCTCTGAATGCACTCTCCTATATTGATCTCTTTGCAATAATCACAAGCATGGCATGGTCCTATCTTCTTCTCTCTTAAATGAACAAGCTTTCCTCCTCCCAGAGAATAAAGCATATCTCCAATTCTATCTGAATACATTCCTTCTCTTGGACTACCTGTAACAATCAATAATGACATTGCACCCTCCCTACTTCAATATAAGGCTAAAAAACAAAGAGTCAAAACCAAAAAAAGGAAATAAAGATAGAGAAAAAATTAAGCTTTAAATTTAATTTCTTATGCTAAAAGACATTGCAATAAAATATAAAAATTTTTGAAAAATCTTCAAAAAACCACTTCACATTTAGTCGTGAATTGTGTAATGTATCTGAGTCGTCGGAAGATGACGCACCCGAAGCTGAAAAAAGGAAGGCCGAGGGATTGACAGGGACGCCTGAAAGGGTGTAGAGTCA
>JALFYG010000088.1 GCA_022784805.1 Spirochaetales bacterium | reverse complement strand
GTCCGTTCACAGGCAGGTGTCGTCCGTCAACGTTCCTGCATCCTATGCGCTGGCGGACGGCGTACAGATTCCTGTCCTTTCCATAGGCAATGACAATGGTATTCTTAGGTCTGGGGACAGACAGTATCTCCTGTGGTATCGACATGGAAAGTTCTCCTTATATAGTCTAACTATATCATATAATTAGACTATAATAAAGAAGAAACGAACCTTATTTGTCGACATTTTCATGAAGCGGATTTAAGGGAGATTTAAAAACAGCACAGGAACTGTGCCGAAAAGGCATCTGACAGCCGGAAATCGGCATTACAGATGCCCTTCTGGAGCTGATTAGTTGGATTTATATAGTCTCATTGGTTGGAAAAGTCGTATATAAAAGCAAAACAGTTGGCATTACAAGAAGGGTATAAAATAGCTTTCTCTAATCCTTGTTTTGAATTATGGTTCCTTATGCATTTCGCTAGTCCTTCAGTTTCTATTGCCAACTGTAAAGAGGTTGTTAAGCTACTCAAGAAAAAAGATAGATTGGAAGACTATGAGAAGAATAAGAATGTGTATCATATTTTGCAGCCACTAGAGAATAATGCAATTATTAGGGCTAATAAACGGATAGCGGAGCTAAACAAAGAATGCATTGAAATTCTTTCTAGAGAAAGTAACCCTGTAACGACTGTTTCTGAACTCGTAGAATATTTAAACGCAGTGAGATAAAACTTATATGCAGTTTTATGATGGTTTTATATAAGACCGTGAGAAAAAGCTTGCATTACGCATATAAGATCCTATCATAATATCAAAAACTAATAAGTCTTTGAGGTATATAGAATTGAAAGATAACAATACAGACTATGAATATATCTTGGCTAAATCTTTTAAGAACCAAGTTTTAAATATTTTGCCAGAACTAAATAGAGAGCACGGAATAGGCTTGGTAAGTATTTTTGGGAATACAACCTCAGAATTATCTCATAGTAATGTGCTCTATGTGTTATTAAATCCAAAGAGTTTTTCCAATTCAGAATATATTTGCAATTCTTTCTTGAATTTAGTTGGTGATAAATGCGGAATGGAAATGCTGAAACATGAACACATTTTATCAATAGAAAGAGAAAAAGTTACTAATACTGGTCGCAGAATTGATTTATATATAACAACAGAGAAATGTAATATTATTCTTGAGAACAAGGTCTTTGCAGGAGATCAAGAACAGCAACTTTCAGATTATATAGATTACATTGATGAGTCATTTCCTAATAAAATCAATGTCATTCTGTATTTAACACCATTTGGACATGAACCTTCTTCTTGGTCTATCTCAAAAACAAAACTCAACTTATTAAAAACTCAAAATAGATTTGTTGCTATTTCTTACGAAAAAGATATCTATGGGTGGTTAGATGGTCTTGTCTTAGATGGCATATTAAAACACGAAATTGCGGTTTATAAAAAAATGCTTAAGGAGAATATTTGTCACATGAATAATACATGGGAAAGATTTTTCAGAAAATACTACATGGAAATGAAGAGCATGGTTCTTGATAATCCAAATGAATTTATAGAATGTATTCATGGTTTAGATTACATCGCTACTACAGTAAAAAATCTAGAAATGATTGAGGATTTACATTTACTGCTTAAAGAAGAAGAGTATGATGCCCATTATATTTGTGAACAATCTTACCTTTATTCGCAGTTCTCAGAATTTGAAAAAAGGGTGTTAGATAACTGTTTAAATCCATATGGTATCTGTGTAAATGTAAATGAAAGCATTCGTATAGGTCTTGAATACAATCCCAAAAATGAATTTGATGGGGTATGGTATTTTGGATTTATGAAAGGTATTGATGGGACTCCTGCAGAAATCAAGAATAAAGATGGAATTGATGAGAAAAAATTAACTCCAAACTGGGCAGATGAGGGATATAAAATTTTTGCACCATGTGAATGGTGGGGAGAATGCGCATTAGTTGATTATCTTGTAAGGGAATATATTAATAACAGTCCTCAAGACGCAGCAAACAATATTATTGTATGGATAGAGAATCAAATCAAATTCACAAGTAAATCATGAAATCAATGAGGTTTTCATGCTTTAAAGAACATAAGAAAATATAACACTGTTTTTCAAGAAAGAGCCTTTCTGCCGTATGGGAGGCTCTTCTCATCACTTCCTCTTTTGTTAAAATGGTGAAACTTCCAATGTGATTATTGATAGTCTTTCTCTCGATATGCATCTATGTATTCTTCTCTCTCTTTCATTTCTTCAAATAATTGAGGCCACTCAGATTCCTCCATATTATAGGAAGCCATCTTCAAGAGACTCTCTTCTTCCTTTCTTTCAGGAGAAATGACTTCACCAGGTAGGACAGAGAGAATGAATAAGAAGAGATCTGAGAAACTCTCTTTTGAGTATTCATCAGAATAAAACATGATAGTTGATAAGAAATCTCTCCACTCTTTATTCGTCATGGATAATCCCAAGCTGAGAGCTTTCATAATTGTCTTCTTTACCTGAAGACAGATTTTGTCTTCAGGAACTCCTTCTTCCTTAAGGACCGTAAAAATGTCTTCATAAAAGAAGATGTCTTCATCCCTTGTTAAGCCTATTGAACCATTGTTTTTGATTATTATCTTTATTTGGTTATCAGGAAGAGAGTAGAGAACAGCCAAGGGAAGAGAAGCGAAGGTATGAAGGGGAGAAAGGACTCTTGTAAAACAAAATGCTATTGTTTTATTAAAGAGACCATACTTGATTACACTTAAAACAATGGAAGAGGGGATGATGGACAAAGAAATCAAAGAAAAAGGGAACATCTCTCTTTCTCTTATCTCATAAAGAGTTACTTCTTCATCCTTCTTGATTTCCCAATCAGCCTTTATTGTGTTTTTGGGAGAGATAAAGTTTACTGTTATTCTCCACCATCTATTATAAGGACATGCACCATAAATTGGAGCTGTCATTGATAGTATTATTATGTCGTTCTCATCTACAGCAAAGAGTTCACTGTATCCATTGATAAGCATCAAAAAGTATAAGAGCTTATAGGAGCCATTAGTGGGATCTCCTTTAATGATCACATCATATGAAATATCCATAGAGAAATCTGAAGAGATGGTATACTTCGTGGTTTCTATTCTCTTGTCAATTCTCTCTAAGAGAATCCAAGTATTCTCAGTTGGACATTTGTTTTTGTCATAAACTTTGTACAAGCACATCTCTCTTTTATCCAGGATGTTCTTATAGTAATAGAAACCATTATCTTCAGAACTGAGTGATACTTCGTTTTGGTCGGATCTTATATTTTCCATAGGTAACTCCTTGTTTTCAAAAATATAGCATTTTGTGATTAAAACTTTGTACAGATAGAGGTGTATTACAAAGAAAGGAGGTGCCTATGGCCAAATATTATTGTAAGAACTGTGGTAGAGATTTCTCTTCTATCAGATTGCTGACTGGACAGAGTTGTTCACAAAGCCCTTTGGGGCCTGGTAAAGGTTGTCATGAGCTTTATGAGGGGAGTGAAAAAACAAAGTACACATGCAAGTATTGTGGAAATACTTTTAAATCACTGAGAGTTTTGACATCCATGAATTGTCCAAGACATCCAAATGGATCCCAAAAAGGACATCATTCTCCAGCTCTTTGAGATTTGGGCACTCGTTTAGGGTGCCTATTATACTCTTTAACCATGTATTCTCCGTCTTTTAGATCTTCCCCTCTTTTTACACCAAAAAGAAGCTTACTTTGTATTTCACAGTTAAGCTTTGAAGAGACTATGGTTGAGAAGAGACAACGGATGTCTCGAGATAAATATTCAGCAGAAACTCTTCCTGTTCCAACAATATAGCTAGCTCCTATCTCCTTATATAGCTCCAAAAGAAGAGGAGCCAGATATCCTTCAGGAGTATCTATAAAGGGAACGATATGATCAATGACAATAAGAAGACTTTGAGGCTTCTCTATATATCTGAAAGACTCAATCATCCACTTTATTCCCTCTCTGTAGGAAAGAGAGTCATCAATGCCACCTATGGAAACGAGAAGAGTGTCATCTCTTTTTATTCTCTCCAAAGCTTTCTCTATGATTACTTCTCTCTCTTCCTTACTGCTTCCAGCCACAAGTATTGTATTTGATGCCATATTATTTACTGTAAACTCTGCTGGATGAAGCTTCTTCCGAATCTTTTCAACGATTTTTTTGCCAAAATTTCTTATCCCACATAGATTCTTATTAAACGTAAAGAAGCCATTAAGTAGGTTTGAGTAGTATGTGGTATCTTTTCTATTCATAGCAGAATGATATTCCTTTACGTGTATAACTTCTTGTACAGATAATAAGATATTCTTCGATTAAGGAAAAACGAGATGGCAGATTTTAATAAACTTATTTGCTTGGCTTCAAAGCTTGCTTCCAACAGGGGAGTGACTATTCAAGAGTTATTGAAGAATGAAGAATTCGAATATAACAGTAGATCCAGCATCTATCAGGATTTTAAGAACCTTGAGAATAAGTTTGGTCTTACCCCTGAGAAAACAAATGAATTAAGGGGAAAGAGTGGAAGAGAAGCTGTATATAAAATAGACAAAGATGAATGGAATAAGTTCAAGAAGGATTTCTTCACTCGGGCGTTTGATACCAAAGATAGACGCCGCCTCTCTTTCATGCTTGAAAGCATTGGCAGCACTTCTCCATTAGTAAACGCATCTACAGATGATATTATTCCCAAGCTCAATAGTATTCTTGGTGAGATGGAGATTAAACCATCAAAGTATGGTGGATACTTTAATCTAGAGACTTCCAATATCCTGGATAAACTCTTGGAGGCTCAAGAGACAAAGGAACTCTTATACATAACTTATAATGGAGAGAGAAAGGAAAACTTTGTTTTGAAGTGTTTTGTCTTCTCTGGTGGAACCTACTGTTATGTAATGAATAAGAATGGTTGGGCTTATATGCTTTCTGTTCCTAGAATAGAAAAAGTGGAGTCAATGCTTATCAAGAAGGATATACCTTATCCGACACCAAATGTTGATATAGAGAAAGCCCTTTCTGATCCTTTTGGAATAATAAGAGAACAAGAAGAGTTTGATGCTGTTGTAAAACTTAGTGACTGGCAGGGACTCTATGAGAATGAGAAGCTATGGCCAGATAGCGTAAGTATCGAAAAGGATGGAGATAGTTATCTCTTCAAGGTACGCACCATTGGTGCTTATTGGCTCAAAAAATGGGTTCTCTCCCTTGGAATAGAAGCTGAACTCTTGGAGCCAAAGTGGCTGAGAGATGAGATAAGAGAAGATATCAAGAGTATGAGTGAAGCATACAATTAAAAAAACTATTAGCTATAAAGGAAATTGCAAAATTCTAAAAGCATGAATATCTATGCATCATACGCATCATAAATATTCAGTTCTTCGGTTTTGGTTGTCTTTTCAGGATTGTCTCTGGAATCAAAGTAATATCTCCTCCGCTATTTTCTGCCAAGAGATGAAGGACCTGAAAAGTGCTATGTATTTCAGAGCTTGATAGCACGACTCTATCCTTACTTATCGTTGTGACTGACAAGGGTGGAAGTATATTCTCCATTTCACTCCAGGAAGAATATTCATTAAAGTTTTCAAGACTCATAAACAAAAAGTTGAGAGGAAAGACATTTTCATCAGCACAGCACTTTTCCCAAGGAAACAACACTTCATATAGCTCTGAGAGCTTGTAGTCATCGCCAAGCTTTCTGAGCTTATCCAAGAAGAGAGAGAAGGTGTCGTCGTATCGTGTCAAAATAATCTTATCCATAAAAACTCCTTACTCTTCTTAAGTGTGAAAACTTATTGGATCACAATAGTTTTTGTTTTCTCTCTCTTTTCCATTCTATTTCCAAGTAGGAGGAGAGCATGAGAACACTCTATGAAGTGGGAAGAATAATCGAAGACTTAAAGAAGGATAAGGAGAGACTCCTGGAAAGAGAGAGGAAGATTTCTGTGTTCTCTGTCCTCGATGGTGAGGACAAGGAAGATATGAGACCAGAGTATGATTATGATTCAATCAAGGGGGAAATCGAGGCCCTTGATAAGAAAATCAGGGCACTCACTCATTCTGCCCTGAAGTATTTTGTCACAGAGAAAGTCGCGGAGCATGGAGATATGACCCTCGATGAGCTCTTGGTGTATTTAAGACAACTAGAAGATAAGGCCGATAAACTCTATACCATGAGCACACACCTCAATAAGGAGAGAATAGGAACTGATCCTATTGAATATGAGTATGTCAACTATGACATAAAGAGGGTGGAGGAAGAGTATCAGAAGACAAAGAAAGAGATAGATAGAACCAGGTTCTATACTGACTTCTATGTCTATGAACTAGCTTTTGATACAGGAGTGGATGGCCTTTAACCATCCATTCTCTCTTTTAGTTCTTCTCGCCGATTGTCCTCATGTTGATTTTGTTTATGGAAAGGACTGTGCACCTGTCTTTCATCTTCTCGGAGATTAGAGCCCAGACTTTGTCTTGCTCGGTTTTGTCTGATGGGATGATGAATGCTCTTTCAGATGTAATATAAAGATAGATGGCATCATAGTTTCTATATGCGTGATATGCCTTGTCCCACTCATAAGAAGCTTCTTCCTTCTCATTCTTTACATGTATGGCGGAAGGCTGAAGGTCTACTGTATATACATACCTGCCATTTGTGAGATTCTGCTTCTTTGGCTCTTCATTTATGTTAAAAAAGAATGTGACGAAGTAGACTATAGGCATACCTAGTCCCAATACCAAAAGGACTGTGCCAAGAAGGACAGCACCGTCCACCTTGTGCATGATAAAACAGACTAAAGCTGAAATGGACATAATAAGTGCAAAGGTGACAGGGCTCTTCCAAGCCTTTCTCCTCTTTAAACAATCGAAAACTGTGAACTCCTTGAATGTCTTGGAATCCAATACAACTTTTGTTTCCATAACATGAGTATAAAAAGCAAAGAAAAGATAAGAAAGAGTTTTGAATAGATTTCTTATCTTTTCTATTTCCCCATATAAATTCGTGATAAAATGAAATTGAAGGGGGAAACATGAAAGAGAGAAGGATAAGTCTCACAGCCAGAGTCTTAGGTGCCTTGGTGGCTTTTTTAATCTGTTTCTTTCTCCAGCTTGCCTTGGTTTCCATCAGACAACACTATGTCATGACCCCTCAGAATAAGATGATCTCCCATATTCAGAATTTAAGTTCTTTCATGTCCCTCAATGAAGAAAGCAGCAAGGCATTCAGTTCATTCAGGTGGGATTATGGGGACACAGCTGAGTTTGTATCCTTTGAGAGGATGAGGAATATTGAGAGAGCCAAGTATTTGGATTCACTTCATGTCGAGTACTCAACAGACAACAGGGAGGAGTACCTGCTGTCCAGGGCATCGATCAATTTCTATTCCACCTATCTTGAGATATGTGATGAGATAATGGATCTCCTCTCAGAGGGTGAGAGGACAAAAGCCTCTGAAGTCTATTACCAGAAGCTTACTTATTGCTTCGATTACCTAAACTCAACCATGCGCTCTTTTATTGATGAGTCAATTAACAGAACAAAGATAATCTTTAATGAGACACAAGAAGTCAACGATAGAATCGATAACTGCCAGAGTCTTATTTTCCTCCTTTCCCTTATCTTTGCCGCCATGTTGATTCTCTCAATGGTAAGTCTTCTGTCCAACATCAAGACATTCTCCAACCAATCTAAGCTCCTTGGACAGGGGGATTGGGATATTCCGGACATAAAGGAAAAGGGGCCTGTGGAAATGGTATATATGGCCAAGGCCTTCAATAAAATGAAGTATGCCATGAAGAACCAGATGAAGCTTCTTGAAGAGAAGAATATGATTCAGGAGGAGCTCTTCGGTAAGGAAAAAGAGTCCCTTGAATTGAAGAATCTCCTGGAGGAGGAGAGGCTTCAGCAGCTGAGGAGCAGGATTAACCCTCACTTCCTCTTCAATACTCTCAATGTTATAAAGTTCTCGGCCCAGGAAGAGAATGCAGGAAATACAGAAGCCATGCTGGACTCTTTGGCAATCCTTTATCGCTATGCCCTTGGCTCCAATAGTGACAGTGTCCCTATTTCCAGGGAAATAAGAATCGTAGTTGCCTTGGCTTCCCTCTATAAAGCAAGGTTTGGTGACAAGATCAACCTTAAATGGGAGAGCCTGATAGAAGAAGATCTATCAGAGGTAATGGTTCCTTCCTTTATCCTCCAGCCTATAGTTGAGAACTCTTTCAGGCACGGCATTGCTCCAATGGATGGAAAAGGCGAGGTCCTCATAACCATCTCCAGCGCTTCAGGCCTCTTATATATAGATGTCTCAGATAACGGCGTTGGAATGGACAAGGAGACCTTGGAGAGAGTCAGGGCCAGGATAAAAGAAAGGAACCTTGGGGAAGAGCATATAGGAATCGGCAACGTGGCGGCCAGAGTCCAGATGCTTTCCTCTTCCGCTTCCTTCTTTGTTGAATCTGAAAAGGGAAAAGGAACAAAAGTATTGATGGTGATGCCACTTGTGGTTGAAAAGGAGAAAGCTGAATGACAAAGATTCTCATTGTTGATGATGAAATACCAGAACAGAGACATTTATCTAAGATAGTACTCAGCTCATTCTCAGGTAATGTCACTGTCAAATGTGCAGATAACGGCAAGGAGGCAGTGTCCCAGGCATCCCTCTGGAACCCAGATATTATTCTCATGGACATAGAAATGCCCCAGATGAATGGAATAGAAGCTTCCAAGGTAATAAGTGAGAATAATCCTGGATGCAGGATAATATTCATCACTGCCTATTCCTTATTCGAATACGCAAGAGAGGCTGTAAAACTCCGGGTCTCAGATTATATTCTGAAGCCTGTTGTGAAAGAAGAAATTGTCGCCGCTGTGGAAAAGGCCATGGACAGCATCGGAGTCCAGAGACAGCTGGAGGGCCTCAGAGGCGGAGAAGAGAACTCTCCTGGAGAGAAGGGCGCGCAGATAGTAAGGAAAGTACAGAGATGGATAGAGCAGAATTACGCTTCTCTTTATGTAAGCCTTGATAGCGTAGCCGAGATGCTATCCATCAGCCCGGCTTATCTATCATCTATATTTAAGAAGTATAGTGGAACAAACTTTTCGGACTTTCTTTCAGATGTAAGGACCAATGC
>JALFYG010000082.1 GCA_022784805.1 Spirochaetales bacterium | reverse complement strand
GTCCGTTCACAGGCAGGTGTCGTCCGTCAACGTTCCTGCATCCTATGCGCTGGCGGACGGCGTACAGATTCCTGTCCTTTCCATAGGCAATGACAATGGTATTCTTAGGTCTGGGGACAGACAGTATCTCCTGTGGTATCGGCATGGAAAGTTCTCCTTATATAGTCTAACTATATCATATAATTAGACTATAATAAAGAAGAAACGAACCTTATTTGTCGACATTTTCATGAAGCGGATTTAAGGAAGATTTGAAAAACAGCACAGGAACTGTGCCGAAAAGGCATCTGACAGCCGGAAATCGGCATTACAGATGCCCTTCTGGAGCTGATTAGTTGGATTTATATAGTCTCATTGGTTGGGAAAGTCGTAGTTAATAGAAGCAAGGAAAGAGAAGACACTGATTGTCGTTAACAACACAAATCTTCTGGAGCAATGGGAGAAGACATTGAAAGAAGATATGACAGTCAATAATAGAATTGAAAAAAGAGAGGGGAAGAGACTCAATAAAACAGGAATAGGTGTACTAGGTAACCAAAGGGATACGATGGCGGGGCTTATTGATGTTGTTACATTCCAAAGCCTCTTTTCCCAGTTTCCGGAAATGACGAAAGAATATGGCATGGTGATCATAGATGAATGCCACCATGTTGCCGCTGATACTTTTTGTCTTCCTCTTCAAGAATTAAAAGCCAAATATGTTTATGGCTTGACAGCAACAGAGAAGCGTAGAGATAAACTAGATAAATATGTGTACTGGCTGTGTGGCCCAGTAATTGCTGAGTATTCTGCAGATAAACTTGCATTTGAGCGTGGCATTTCCCAATACTTTGTTCCAAGGTTTACGAGTTCTTCCTTGTCCATTGAGTGTGAAAAATCAAATGCCTACATGGATAAAATAAAAGAGTTGGCAAAAGATGAAACAAGAAATAATCAGATTGTTGAAGATGCAGTCTCTCTTTTAAATCATGGTAGAAAAATCCTTATTCTTTCCCGTTTAGTTGAACACGTGGCCCTTCTTAAAAATAAACTCTCAGAAAGAGGTGTTGACACTATTTCTATTGTAGGGAGTATGAATCGTTCAGATAGAAAAGAATCTATAGCTGAGATTTTTAAGAATAAAAAGGGGGAGGCTATAGTTATATCAACAGGACAATATCTAGGTGAAGGAACCGATATCCCATACTTGGACACTCTTTTGATGGCGACCCCCGTTTCATGGGAAGGAAAAGTTGCCCAGTTTGTCGGGAGAATAGCCAGAGAGTATGAAGGTAAGCATTTTACTTTGATATATGACTACGTAGACTTCTGTATTCCAGTTTTCTATGCAATGTATCAAAAGAGAATCAAAGCATATTCTTCCCTTGGATATACTTCGTATGATCCTTTTTCTGGAGATAAACCTATATCATTGGACAATAAATCTTTCTTCCTCCAGCATGAAATATATACTCCTCTTCTCTCTGCTTTTGGAAATGCTAAAAAAGAGATCATCATTTCTTCTCCTTCTCTTTATCAGTCAACCTCAGTTCATAGAATTCTATCTTTCCTTGAAAAAGCTGTGGCCAGGGGTGTAAATGTTCGGGTGGTTACAACAACACCTGGTTCAGTAAAGAAACAAAACAAACAGAAACAGGTGATTGAAGAATTAAAAAGAGTCGGCGCGAAAATCGAGACACATGAAGGAGCCTTTCAGTATTTTGCTCTTATAGATGATTCAGAGGTATGGTTTGGTAATATAAGCATACTTGGAGATGTTCTTTCTGTAGAAAGAGGTCTTGCAAAAACAAGTAATGATTCTGAAGAAAAGGGGATGCTTCATGTCTACAATAAGAGTGTCTGGGATTCTTTATATAAACAAATCTTTGTTCTGAAGTGAAGATATGAAAATCCCCTCTCTGTATGTGGTTTGACACAGAAAGGGGATCTGTCTTCTCGACAATCTATATATAACCTCTAGGCTCCAAATGCGTGTACTTTTCCTGATGTTGACTTCAGGCTTATCTTTGTTGATCCATCACCGAAGGTGTATTGGTCACCTACAACAGAAGATGGGAATTCACACTTTACAGTACCTGTTGTGGATTTTGCTTTCATCAAGAAGCCTGATGTGTCTTCTTTGAGTCTTAGCTTCACGTTTCCAGATACTGAGTGGGCATCGATGTACTCTGCTTTTCCCATTACATCAAGTTCAACTGTTCCAGAAGAAGATGAAGCAGAGATGCGTCCGATATCATTAACCATAAGATATACGTCTCCAGATGCAGATTTAGTCTCAGCTGCGACTACTTTTCCTCCGACTTTGGCCTTCACGACACCTGAAGCTGTTTCTGCTCTGAACATAACGCCTGCTTTCAGAATGGCTGTTATATCCCCCGAGGCAGATTTCAGGGTAGTGTCTCCAACGACACCCATGTTGTTGAGGGAAATGCCGCCGGAAACGGACTTGACGCTCAAAGAAAGGGTTGAAAGGTCAGAGATTGAGACAGGGGAGGATGCCGTGTTGACATTGATGTTCTTCATATCCCAGCTAGCTGGGATCAAGACTTCCAGGTCTTTCTTGAAGAGGATAGGAAGCATCCATACTCCCTTTGATGCGAAGTTGACAGTCAGTGTCCCATCTTCATTCTTTGTCTTCATCCTTGTTCTGGAATTAAGGCTTGTAACACTTTTCTCCCTGACAATAATCTGATCACCGTCCCAAGTTTTAAGTGAAACGTCTCCTGATTTCCAATCGATCTTTATATTTTCTATTCCGTCATTAAATAATTCTTCGTTCATAATGTAATCTTCCTCGCCTCCCAGGGCGTGAGAGATTCTGCTCCCCACCACCGAGCAGCTGATAAGTGCCGTAGATAGTAAGAGGAGCAGAATTAGCGAGAACAAAGTTCTCTTCATATATGGCTCCGATTGATTTTTGTTTTAGTTATTCTTGGTTTCGTCCTTGAAGCGTGCGTCCCATTCTTTTTCCTTGTCAAAGACTTCGCTTTCCATAGTCTCTACCTTTTTCTTTAACTCTTCATATTCTCTTTCCAGATCTTCATCGCTCTTTTCTCTGAAAGTAGCGTCATCTGCATTCTTGTATGAAGCGTAGCTCTTTCTTCTACTTCTTGTAGAGTAAGCATAATCAGAAGAATAAGAGGTGTCTCCATCTCTGATTATGTCAGCCTCTGTCTGTTCAGGAAGAATCACAGCAATGATGAGATAAACCAAAAGTGCCGGAAAGAATGCTGTAAAGATGAATAGACAGAATACTACCAGTCTAGTGATATCAACTGGGAAACCCCTCCATTCAGCAAGTCCTGTTGCGACACCCAATACCTGTCCCCTTGGGGATCTTGTCCACCTTCTTGTTCTGATTGCCATTTTCTTTATCCCTATATTCCTTTTTAGTTCTTTTTGTTCTTCATGATGGAATCCAGATTCTTAAGTCTTTCATCAAGGTCTGCGATTCCTTTTTCCAGCTCATCTCTTGTCATTTTTCTTTTGCCATCTTCAGGAGTTGAGCCTTCGCCTTCTTCTATATCCTCCATTGAGGAGTAGGTTCCAGGTTTGTAGCCTCTCGCCATCTCCTCGCTGCGGAGGGTAGCCTCAATCTTCATTTTCTGTCTTTTCGTCTTTTCTTTCTCACTTATATATGTGGTGATGATAATGAAGGCGAATATTGTTGCCAGAATCCATACTGCGGTCATTTTTCAATTCCCTTTTCTCTCTTTATTCTCTCGATCTCTGCCTCGATCTCGTCGTTCTTTTCCATTTCGCTGAACTTCTCTTCAGCACTCTTCTCGTCGCTCTTCTTGTTGAGGTCATTGTAAGCATTCATTCTGTTGATTCTGTTTTCCATTTCCTCGAAGCGAGCGTTGAGATTCATTGAAGAGTCCTTCTTTTCCTGGGCTCTTGCCTGTTCTCTCTGGAGGGAAGCAAGCTTATCTTTGGAAGACTTGATCTTGTCTTCGAGAGTTCTGATTTCTTCCTTTCCTTCTTCTACAGCCTTCTTGAGACTGGCGATGTTTTCAAGGGCTCTCTCGTATGCTTCCTGAGCATGCTTCTTTTCCATGAGAGCTTCACGAGCCAGGTCATCCTTTCCCTTTTCGATTGCAAGCTCTGCTCTTGCCTGCCATCTCTCTACAGTTGCCTTGGCTTCTTCGACCTTCTTTTCTGATCTGATAGCCTCAGCCATTCTTGCTGCTGTAGTTGTCTTAAGATCGATGACTGTGTCTTCCATCTCTCCGATCATAAGTCTCAACATCTTCTCTGGATCTTCTGCCTTGTCCAAGAGAGAGTTGATATTAGAATTAACGATGTCTTTAAATCTAGTGAAAATACTCATTTTGTCTTTTCTCCTTATGCAAATCTGAATGAAAACATCGTGCCAATTTTTCACAAACTACTTTATCACAAAGAATTAACTATGTGCAATATAAAAACAGTTGTTTAGAATGTATAGAAAATAGTTGGCAAGTTTGACCAATAGGTGTATTTTTTACCTATGAATGGATATATGGTACCCCCGGTACAGGGAATAGGAGAAAGCGAAGTATACTTAAAGTTCCAAGATCAGGTTGCAACTTGTGCAAAAGTTGACAGGCCTGTGTTGATAGTAGGAGAGAGAGGCACGGGAAAGGAAGTCGCTGCAAGACGTATTCACTATATGTCTCCAAGGTGGGATGGTCCCCTTGTTACAGTTAACTGTGCTTCTCTTCCTCAGAGCCTTATAGAGTCTGAACTTTTTGGTGTGGAAAAAGGTGCCTATACAGGAGCCGTGGCCTCAAGAAAGGGAAGGTTTGAGGAGGCGGAGGGTGGAACTCTGTTCTTGGATGAAATAGGTCTCGTTCCCATGTCAGTGCAAGAAAAGCTATTGAGAGTCGTTGAATATGGAACCTATGAGCGTCTTGGCTCTTCAGAGACTAAGATTGCCAATGTCCGCATAGTAGGGGCAACAAACGCAGATTTGCAGCAGATGGCTGTGGAAGGTAAGTTCAAAGAAGACCTCTTGGATAGGTTAAGCTTCGATGTCCTCTTTGTTCCTCCACTCAGATATCGTGGTGACGATATCCTCCTACTTGCAAATAACTTTGCCGTAAGAATGGCATCTGAATTAGGAAAGGATGACATTCCTATCTTCTCGGAAGAAGTGGAGAAGAAGCTTTTGGCTTATTCATGGCCAGGAAATGTAAGAGAGTTGAAGAACGTTGTTGAAAGAGCTGTCTATAGAGCCAAGGGCAGTGTCATCAATAATATTGAAACCGATCCCTTCCATAACCCATATCTTCCTATAGGTAAGGAAGAGAAGAAGAATGATGAGGATCCGTTCTCTTCCCTTTCTTTGGACAGTTTGGAAAAAGCCCATGAAGACTTGGATGTATCATTTCTCATGAGGGCCTTGAAGCTTACAGACGGGAACCAAAAGAAAGCCGCTGAAGAAATGGGTATAAGTTACGATAGTTTCAGGGGAATGTATCGTAAGTACAGAGAAAGACTGAAAGAATATTCAAAATAGGTTAGGATGGGAGTATGGGAACACTCTATATGGTAGGAACCCCGATCGGGAACCTGGATGATATTACTTTAAGAGCACTTAATACGCTGAAAGAAGTGGATGTTATTGCCTGTGAAGACACACGCCATACTTCCAATCTTCTTTCTCACTTCGATATAAAGAAAAGATTGATCGCTTGCCATAGCTATAATGAAGAAGAGAGCGCAAAGGGAATCATCTCCCTTTTGGACCAAGGGCTAAACATTGCATACTGCTCAGATGCAGGAACTCCTGGGGTGTCTGACCCTGGAGCAAGGCTTGTTGAAAGAGTGAGATGTGAAAGTGACCATAAAATTGTTCCTATTCCCGGAGCAAGCGCTTCCGTCACTCTTATCTCTGCTGCGGGGCGCATTGGAAAGGCTTTTTTATTCGAGGGTTTTCTTTCTCCAAAGAAGGGAAGGAGACAGAAGAGGCTAAAAGAGCTTATTTCAAGGGGAGATGCCTTCATCATCTATGAGTCGCCTTTCAGAATCCTCAAGACTCTTGAAGAACTTAAAGAAATAGGAGGAGTGGAGAAGATTACTCTTGGCCGTGAGCTTACAAAAGCCCACGAGGAGATAATCTCAGGCACTCCTGAAGAAATTTATGCTTCTTTCAAAGCCAGAGACTCCATTAAAGGTGAATTTGCTCTTGTTGTCGTGCCTTTTGGGGAAAATGACGATGTTGACAATAAAGAAGATTAAAACACTCAAGCCTAGAGTAAGAGTAAGAAAACTAGGCGCTATCTTCCATGAGGCTTACTCGGGAGTGACTTTTGATTCCGGATATCTAACTGAGTGTCTTGCTCTTCTTTTATCCCAAGAACTACTTAGTGATGATGACAGGAAGGATATCTTTCTATTTTCCCAGCGGGGAAAAGAAGGCTGGGAGGATATCTACTACAGAACACTCTATATCCTGGGGGAAGCTCCTGCAGATTGGGATGCTGTGAAGGAGAACGGTGAAAAAGATTGGAGCCAGAGACGAGTATTCAGCCACTATTTATACCTGGATCATCTCAGGTCCCCTTATAACGTGGGATCCATCTTTCGCTCTGCAGAGAGCTTTGGGATAGAAAGAATATATGTGGCTCCAGGAACGGCAGACCCACTTCACCCTAGGGCGATCAGAACCAGCCGCGATACAGTTGAGGGTGTAGAGTGGGAGTGGAAAGATATAACGGAAATAGATGATGATATTCCTGTCTTTGCCTTGGAGCTTGGAGGCAAGGACTTATGGGACTTCCAGTTCCCGAAAAAAGGAATCTGTATCCTTGGTAGCGAAGAGAGCGGGGTATCACCAGAGGCTCTAGCCAGGGCTGACAGGTCACTGGGAAGGGTATCTATAAGGCAATACGGAGCAAAGGGTTCCATTAATGTTTCATCTGCTTCAGCCATTTTGATGGAACATTGGATTGAGAAGGAGGTTAGAGGAGATGAAGGAAAGAGAGAGCTTTAATTCGAGACTCGGGTTTATATTGGTCAGCGCCGGTTGCGCCATAGGAATCGGAAACGTTTGGAAGTTTCCATATCTTGTGGGAGAAAACGGCGGAGGCTTCTTTGTCCTCTTGTATCTATTGTTTCTCTTGATTATGGGTGTTCCTGTCATGTCCATGGAACTGTCTGTGGGAAGAAAGAGCAGACGTAGCGGGGCGGAAGGCTTCAGAGTAATTGAGAAACAAGGCACAAAGTGGCATGTCATCGGATATATTTCTGTCATCGGCTGCTACTTCTTGATGATGTTCTATACCAGTGTGGCAGGGTGGATGCTTTCATACTTCTGGAAGTTCCTTACAGGAAGCTTCTCTTCTTCTATGGACAAGAATGCTGTGGCTTCAGTCTTTTCCGATATGCTTGCATCTCCTTTTGACAGCCTTGTTTTCATGGCAATTACAGTAGTTATTGGAATATCTGTATGTGCTTTGGGCTTGGAAAAAGGTGTAGAGAAGGTATCGAAAGTAATGATGAGCGGACTCTTGGTTCTCATTGTTGTCCTTGCCATACACTCCATGACTCTCCCTGGAGCCATGGAAGGATTGAAATTCTATCTGGTTCCATCCCTTTCTGCCGTGAAGGATAAAGGAATATTGAGTGTGGTGGTTGCTGCCATGAACCAAGCCTTCTTCACCCTCTCCATAGGAATAGGCTCCATGGAGATCTTCGGAACATATATGTCGAAAGATAATACTCTTCTCTCTGAATCCTTGAGAATTTCCCTTTTGGATACTTTTGTAGCAGTGGTTTCAGGGCTTATTATCTTCCCTTCATGTTTCTCTTTCTCTGTGTCTCCAGATGCTGGTCCTTCCCTTATTTTCATTACTCTTCCCAATGTATTTGTAAACATGAAGGGTGGAAGACTGTGGGGGACACTCTTCTTTGTCTTCATGTCCTTTGCAGCTCTCAGTACAGTTATTGCTGTTTTTGAGAATATCATCGCTTCTTTTATGGATAACTATGGTTGGTCAAGAAAGAAGAGTGTAATCATAAACTTTGTAGGCCTTCTTCTCCTTTCTGTTCCATGCGCCCTTGAAAACAACCTGTTGAAGGGAATAACAATATTGGGAAATAAGGGTGTTCTGGATAGCTGGGATTTCTTGGTGTCCAACCTTCTTCTTCCTGGTGGCTCCATTGCCGTCATTCTCTTCTGTGTATGGAAAAACGGTTGGGGCTGGGATGGATACTTGGAGGAAGCCAATGCGGGTAACGGCATGAAGGTGCCAAAGGGCAAAGCAATGAAGATATATCTTGGAATCATTCTGCCTCTATTGGTGTTGCTGGTAATGATCATGGGGCTTATTTAAGACAAGCGTTATTGATAAATATTTATAAAACAAAGAGATATCCTATTTGTTCAATCAATGGGGTATTTCTTTTTCTGTCAGAAAGCCAATGATTCTTTATTGAAGGCAAAAGAACAAAAGTAAACTATTTTAAAATAGTTTTATTATCTACATTGACCCACAGAGAGAGAAAACGATATATAGATGCCGCGGGAGAATCAATGGACATAATCAAAAAGCTTGAACCAAAGAATAATCTTGATGAGAAAAGGAAGTGTTTCTCATCTTCTTTTCTACTTGCAATAATCATCCCTTTGCTTTTGGAACAGGTCTTCACCACACTGGTTGGGCTTGTAGATACCTTGATGGTGTCATATGTAGGGGAAGCTGCTGTAAGCGGAGTAAGCTTAATTAACCAGCTGGCATTCCTTTTTATCTTTGTCTTATCTGCTCTTGCTGGAGGCGGGGGTATCGTAATTTCCCAATATCTGGGAAAAAAGGACAAGAAAAGCGCCGACAAGACTGCGGGGCAGTTTGTGATTGTCTCTTTTATCTTTGGTCTTTTGATCATGGCCATATGCCTATTGTTCCGTAAACCTATTCTTTCTTCTCTCTTCGGAGCCATCGAGAAAGACGTAATGGATGCAGCTCTTATTTATCTCTTTGTCACAGCCATCTCCTGGCCATTTCAAGGAATATACTCGGCATGCACTGCAACCTTCAACGCCATGGGGAAGACAAAGGTCATCATGAAGGTGTCTGTGTTGATGAATACCATCAATGTAGTCGGTAACTTCATTGGCATATTCATATTCCACTTGGGAGTATTGGGTGTTGCAATACCTACTCTCATAGGAAGAGTTGTGGCAGCAGTCGTGATGATTGTGGCGTTAAAGAGGAAAGATAATATGGTTAAGCTCTCTCTAAGAGGTGTTTTCCCTCTTTCTTTTCCTATCATCGGTCTCATTGTCTCTATTTCGATACCTGGAGCATTAGAGAATTTCCTCTTCCATTTCTCAAAGGTTGCCATAACCAGCATGGTGAGTTCCTTTGGAACTTCTTCCATCGCCGCTTACGGCAGTGCAAGTAACTTCTGGGCAATGTCATCTATATGCTCCATGGCTCTTGGAAGATGCTTTGTCACTGTAATTGGAAGATGTATGGGATCAGGAGATAAAGAAGCTGCAAAGTATTATTCCCAGTATCTATTGAGGATATCTTTTGTATTCTCTGTGCTTTGGAACCTACTGCTCATGATTGTCACACCTATTGTCTTGTCTCTTTATGCACTCTCTCCTGAGACAAAGAACCTGACACTGATAATCGTCTTTATCCATAACTTCGCTTTTGCTTTTCTTTGCGCCGTGCATAGTGCACTTCCAAATGGGCTAAGGGCTGCAGGAGATGTCAAATGGGTAATGTGGGCGTCACTATTCTCTACAGTTGTGTGTAGAGTATTCTTCTCTTGGCTCTTTGGCATGAAGTTGGGGTGGGGTGTAATAGGTATAACTCTTGCCATGGTAGTGGATTGGACTATCAAGGCTATGCTTGTTTATTTCAGATACCACAGCGGAGTATGGCTGGGGAAGAAAATCATTAAGTAGGATATCTCGTTTCTTTAGTTTTGAACGATAAAAGCTATGAAAAAACAGAGAATGCTAAACTTTTTGTCTATAATATAAGAAGAAATCTTGGAGAAGATTAATAGAGAGAAGTCGTACATTTATTGCAGTTCCCCCTGGATATACTATCTAGGAATAGATCAGAAAGAGTTTGTTTTTATAATGAATATGTAGGAAAAAAGGTATCAGCAAGTTTATTAATGGAGAAGTTCAGCTTACACCTGAGACTGCAATTAAAGTGGAGCTTGTTCCAGGGTTTCTGCCTGTTTCTGGAATAACTTGGAAGCCATTTATAGAGAAAAACTAAATCAAAGTTGCCGAAGAGAACACTATGGACAATGAATCTTCAATAGATGCCCGTATGCTTTGACTTGTCTTCTTATCGCTTGTTTTTCTAATCGGAAAACAAGCTACAAACAACTGCAAAGAATACTCATGTGTTTGAGACGATGATATATGCCAAAAAGATAAGGTTTATCTTTGGCTTTGGCTACTTCTCCACAAGTCTCTCAGCTCGTCCTCAATAAGCCTATTGAAGGAACCCTGTTTATAATTACCTTTTCTGTCCCTTTCTCCCTTCTCTAATCCTGACAGAAGCTCCAAGCCTTCGTCGATACTTGATATGGCCCAGATATGGAATTTCCCTTCTCCTATTGCTTTCTCCACTTTATATGGAAGAATAAGGGAAGACTTATTCTGCACAGGGATTATTACTCCTTGTGTCCCAGTGAGGCCGCAGGTGGAGCATGCGTTGAAGAAGCCTTGGATTTTTTCGTTTATTCCACCTACAGGCTGAAGTTCTCCCATTTGATTTACGCTTCCTGTCACTGCAATGTCCTGCCTTACAGGAAAGCAGCCGATAGCAGAGAGAAGGGCATAGAGCTCTGCAGAGGATGCACTGTCACCGTCGACTGATCCATAGCTCTGCTCAAAGCAGATTCCAGCATATAAAGAAAGAGGGAATGACTGGGCATATCTATGCCTTAGGTATCCTTCAAGGATCAATAAACCCTTGTCGTGGATATTCCCGCTGAGTCCCGCTTCATGCTCTATGTTAATTATTCCCTCTGTTCCGGGAGCAACTGTAGCGCTTATGACGCAAGGAGTTCCGAAGGATGTGAGGCCACGGTCCATGACCGCCAGTCCATTGACAACTCCTATTTTTTCTCCATCCAAGGCCATGACCATAGTGCCGTCTTTTATTTCACTATTTATATGTTCTTCAGCCATGGAGCTGTACCAATCTCTTTTTTCCAGTGCTGAACGGATGTTTTCATCTGTTATGAGAGATTGATTATTGCTCTTTGCATCTAAGTCCGCTTCTTCCAATAGATCGCCAAGCAGAGAGAGCTGTGTAGATAACCTTGTTCTATCCTCAGCAAGAAACGCTGAGTATCTGAGAATCTCTCTATAGGCGCTGTCATCTTGCTTTGTAAGATTTTCTCCCGTCTTCTTTAAATAGCTTACTGTTCCATTTATATTCTTGTCATCAGCAGGCATGGAGTAGTCGAACTGAGGTGATACTTTGAAAAATCTGAGGAAGGCATCGTCTTCTTCTGTAAGCTTGTTGTAGATCTCTTCGCTTCCGAGAAGTATTACTTTTGTAAGCATCGGAATAGGATAAGGCCTTATGGAAGACATCATTTCTCCCTGCACCGCAGTACTAGTGAGGCTTCTTTGTGTCATTTCCAAGTAGCGCTTGAGAGTTGTCCAAAGCTCTTCGTTCTCTACCGTTTCTCCTGCATTTAGAATCAAGAAGCCTCCTGTAGCCTCCTGATAGCTTCCTGCTCTTACACTTAAGTGAGGCGGTAGATCTTTCTCGATATAGCCGAATAGGCTTTGATGAGATGGATGAGATTCTATAACTAATGGACGTCTTATGCTCTTTGAGCGATCCAAGAGTATGTTGATTTTCCAAGCCCAAGGATTCTCCTCTTTAGTAGGAAGCGTATTAATAAACTTGACGAGTCTGGAGTCTTTCCATTTTTCTATTAGTTCTTCTTTTGTTGTTTTATTGTCACTGAGGTTATCCAGGTCACTCTGGAATTCCCTGGCTTTACCTTTTGGGAAAACAAAACAAATAGGCCGCTCAGGATGACTCTGATTATGTAGATATGCCACATCCAAAAGATAAGAAGTATCTCCTTCAATTTTCTTTATCTCTTCTTTGATTGCTGTTAATCTACCTGATCCATCATCCCCTGAAACAAAGATATTATACCCAGGTCTGGACATAGAAAGACCAAGTCGCAATAGTCCCAAGGCTTTCTCTTGGCCGATGATGGAGTAGGAAGGAGTAACTGAAGAAAACTCCTTGTTGTCGTAGTTAAGCTCTATTTCTCTCTTTTCTATTTCTAGTGACACGGAGAAATGATAGTCATAAGAGGAGATGATGTCAAAGAAGTAGAGCGGGTGGAAGGAGATAATTGTTTTTCTTTTTTTATAAGTACATCTACACATAAATCAATGACGATACAGCCTTCTGTAATCACAATTTCGACATTTTTCGGAAGTCTTAAGTTCTATATATAGAAGGAGTGATCCTTATATATCAAGCAAAAGGAGGAATTGATGCCTGATACATCACTAGCAGAAAGTCTGGATTATGCTGCTAGCGGTGCAAAATATGACAAGACTGCGAAGAGGGTCATGTCATTTAAGGCAGTCCTTGTGTTGACTGCTACACTGCCATTTTCAATGAGTTTGAAAATTGCATATTAAGCTTAATTATTGGTTGGAAAATTGTAAAAAATCCCGATATTTTGGTTGGAAAATTGTATCTGTGATTGTATTCTATTTATATAAGTGGACATAAGAATGCTCAAGAGAAGAATACAAGAGAGTATATATAATTGGATTGAAAACAGGAGGAACGCCCTACTTGTTGATGGTGCTAGACAGGTGGGCAAAACCTTTATAATAAGAGAGTGTGCAAAAGAAAAAAGCATCTCTTTTGCAGAGTTTAATTTAATCAAGATGAAAGGCTTGTCCTCGGGTTTGGCTAGTATATCGACCACACGGGATCTTGTTGCATTGTTATCTCTTTTTTCTAAGAATAAACTTGATAAAGGTACTTTTATATTCATTGATGAAGTACAGGAGTGTCCTGAGTTCGTTACAAATATAAAGTTTTTGGTAGATGAAGGTTATTTCAGATACATATTGAGTGGTTCTCTTTTAGGAGTAACTCTCCATGGGATATCTTCTGAACCTGTGGGTTATCTTGATACACTAACTATGTATCCATTGGATTTCGAGGAGTTTCTACAAGTATATAATTTCGGAGAAGAAACAAAAAAAACACTTAAAGAGTCTTATGAAAGCGGAAGCCCGATAAACGAAGCATTACATAAAAAGATGATGTCTATCTTCCGCACTTACCTTCTGGTAGGAGGCATGCCTGAAGCAGTTGATTCTTTTCAGAGTAATGGTAATCTGGAAACAGTAACACAGATTCATGAGAATATTATCATCCAATATAAGAAAGACATAGCAAAATACGAAAAAGAAGAAAATAAACTGATGCTCGGGACGATATATGATCTTATTCCTGCAGAGCTAAATAGTCAGTCCCGTAGATTCAACTACCAAAGTATAAAAAAAGGTATACGCTCTGAGAAAGTAGAGGAAAGCTTTCTTTGGCTTGAAAATGCCGGGGTTGCCATTGCCACGTATAATGCAAAGGAGCCTGTATACCCACTCCTGATAAGTATGGAGAGTACATTGTTTAAGTTCTTCTTGTCTGATGTAGGTCTTCTGACAACAATGTATGGTCGAGATACAAAAATAAAGATTTTCAATAATGAAGAAGAATTAAACCTTGGTGCCATATATGAAAACGTTGTGGCTCAGGAATTAAAGGCCCATGGTTTCGATACCTATTATTATCGGTCAAAAAAACTTGGAGAACTGGATTTTGTTGTAGAAAAGGGTGGAAGTATTCTACCTATAGAAGTAAAGAGCGGAAAGACTTATAAGAAGCATTCCGCTTTGTCTTCTGTTATGGCAGTGCAGAACTATAACTTTGAGAAGGCTTATGTCTTATCAAATTACAATGCGAATAAAGAGAATGAAATCTATTATCTTCCAATCTATATGACGATGTTTATATGGAAAGATACAAATAAACTACCCAAGTTAGAGATAGAAGGATTTTAGATACTATATGTTTGAACTGCTGTTTCGCTTGTGTTATATCTAAGAACCATGAAACGTAGAGTATTGGTGTAAGCTCCATCTCTTTCGCCTCAATCTCGCCCTCTGTTACCTCTTCCTATATCTCTATCGTTATTATTTCATCATACGATGCTTTATCATCTTCTTCACTTATTTCTGCACTCTGAGATAAGAGAAAAAGAGTAGGTGTCTCAGGTACAACGGAAACATCCTCTTCCAAAAGAGTACTTTCAACACTCTCAACCATCTCTATTGTCTCTATCTCAGGAACAGAAACCCATTCATCGTTTTCCTCTCTCAAAGGAAAGACAAATGGAGTCTCCTCAACAAGACTTGATTCCTCAAATAACTCTTCATCTATTATGGTCACATTATCAACTGCATCAAAGACAAGATCTTTTTCTACAATTTTTTCCAATACCACAGGATCAATATCAGCATTAACCTCAACAATAGATTTTGGGTAAGAATAGAAATCCTTCTTCCCAAATAGCTCTTCAAATTCTTCTTGAGTCATCTCAGTCCCTTTGACTTCGTCTACCTCTAAGTCTTCTGAACTCTCAATCTCTTCTACGGTAGTACACGATGCCAATAAAACAGTAAAAATCAAAACGACAGATAAAATCTTCATCCATGCCTCCCAAAATCAGTTATTGACTTATAGGGCAAAGAGGACTTTAGACGAATACTCCCAAATTCATTCTATTGACCACAGAAATACAATGATGCTTCAATATGATTGTGGCCTGACTTTAAACGGTAGGCGGTTGTTTGCTCCA
>JALFYG010000056.1 GCA_022784805.1 Spirochaetales bacterium | reverse complement strand
AGAGAACGATACCCTGTGTAGGAACCTTGTGGATGTGTCTGAACTTCTTCTTATCCTGAGCTTCCTCTGGATAGATGTCAGCAAGCTTGTCTACGATAGTGATCTTTGCATAGCCCTTCTCCACCTTGATGCTCTCGACTCTACCGGATACATGTGCGATGACATTGTAATTCTCTGTAGCTGTCTTTGTTGCATCGAAGAGAGAGTTGACCAGAGGAAGACCACCGGCGATATCCTTGGACTTTGAAGCATCTTCTTTAGGAGCTGATGCAATGACATCACCAGCTTTGATGATCTGTCCAACGTCCTGGAAGTGCATTGTAGATCCACCAAGAACAGTATATTCCTTTCTTGTGCCATCAGAGAGCTCTACGACTACAGTCGGGTTATACTTACCAAGCTTGTCTCTTGATACTGTATGCCATTCCTTGACTCCAGAAGCATGGTTCTCTACAACCAAGTAACTCTTTCTAGCTACGAAGTCTCTCATCTCAACAATCTTGCTGTCTTCTTCTGCAATGATAAGTTCGTTGAATGGGTCGAACTTGAAGACAACTTCGTCTGCTGGGATGACAGCACCATTATCTGTTGCGTCTGCAAGAACAGCACCTACAGGAATTTCAACTTCAGTATCAGCACCGATTACGAATGTTCTGCCGTTGAGTTCAATCAACTTACCGTTGAATCTGGCAAGGACTTCGTTACCGATGAGATCCTTATAGAATGCATATCCCTTACCGACGTTTTCACCGCTCTGTACAAGGAGTTCGGAGTACTTGCCAGTAATCTCTTCAAGAACCTTGGTTGCTGTAAAGCGGCTCTTACGTGGGAACACCCTCTTTCCTTCCTGGTTGATTACATAGCGTGCAGAGTTGATTCCATCAACGATTACCGGGTAAGAGAATGTCTTCTCGTTTGAAGAAACAGTAGCAATACCACCGGCATGGAATGTTCTCATGGTGAGCTGTGTACCAGGCTGACCAATGGACTGAGCTGCAACAACACCGACTGCTTCACCGATTTCAACAGTCTTGTTGGTTGCGTAGTTTCTACCATAACACTTCTTACATACACCGTGATCTGCTTCACAGGTGAGAACGCTTCTGATAAGAACCTTTTCAACACCTGCGTCTTCGATCTTGGCTGCAATCTCGTTGGTAATAAGCTCATTAGCCTTTGCAAGTACGACTGGATGACTTTCTTCGTCCTTGAGGAATGGGTGGAAGATATCATCTACAGGGAAAGCACCTGCAATCTTGCTCTGGAGTGTTTCGTTCTTTGCAGCATCTGCAGAGACCCAAATACCGTTGATTGTATGACAATCTTCCATTGTGACTACAACGTCCTGAGCAACGTCGACCAGCTTTCTTGTAAGGTATCCGGCACGAGCTGTCTTAAGAGCTGTATCTGTAAGACCCTTTCTAGCTCCGTTTGAGGAGAAGAAGAATTCGATGATGGAGAGACCTTCCTTGAAGTTTGACTTTACAGGGAGCTCGATGTTATCACCATTTGGCTTGGTCATGATTCCTCTCATGGCACCCAACTGGGAAATCTGCTTTGAGGATCCTCTAGCTCCGGAGTCAGCCATCATAAAGAGAGGGTTGAATCCATGCTGGTCTTCCTTCATTTCCTTCATCAGGAGGTCTGTAAGCTCGTTCTTAGTGCTGTTCCAGAGGGAGATGACCTTACTCTTCTTCTCTTCTTCAGAGATTGTACCGGCAAGGAGCTGCTTCTTGATGTGAGCTTCTTCTTCCTCAGCCTTCTTGATAAGGTCCTTCTTTCCTTCAGGAACGATCATGTCAGAGAGACCGATTGTAGCACCGAAGATTGTTGCATACTTATATCCAAGGTCCTTTACACTGTCCAAGAGCTCAACAGCTACAGATGGCTTCTCGTGGTCGAGAGTCTCTGTGATGAGTTTCTTAAGCTGCTTGTCTCCAAGGCAGTAGTTCTGGAAAGGAACACCAAGTGGGATGGAAGAGTTGAAGATGATTCTTCCTGGAGTTGTTTCTGTCCAAGAAATACCATCGGAAACTGTTCTGTTACCCTTTCCATCGACAACTACGAGACCTTTCTTAAGACGATAGTAGATTCTCTCATTGTAAGAAACACTGTTTGCATCGATTGCAGCTTCGATTTCTGCAATAGATTCAAAGTGCTTTCTCTTCTCTTTTCTATCCAGGTCGACTCTTTCCTTTGTAAGGTAGTAGATACCAAGGACCATGTCCTGTGAAGGATAAGCGATAGGCTTACCGTTTGCAGGGTCCAAAAGGTTTGTTGTGGAAAGCATAAGTGTCCAACACTCAAGCTGTGCAGCTTCTGAGAGTGGAACGTGGATAGCCATCTGGTCACCGTCGAAGTCAGCGTTGAATGCATGACATACGAGTGGGTGGAGCTTCAATGCCTTACCATCGACAAGTACAGGTTCGAATGCCTGGAATCCGAGACGGTGGAGTGTAGGAGCTCTGTTAAGCATAACAGGATGCTCTTTTACTACGTCATCAAGGATGCTCCATACTTCTGGAGCTCCCTCTTCAACCATAGCCTTTGCTTTCTTGACGTTTGGAGCTGTTCCATTGTCATGGAGTCTTCTGATCAAGAATGGCTTGAAGAGCTCGAGAGCCATGAGAGAAGGAACACCGCACTGATGCATCTTCAACTCTGGGCCAACGACGATTACAGAACGACCTGAGTAGTCGACACGCTTACCAAGAAGGTTCTGTCTGAATCTACCCTGCTTACCCTTGAGCTGGTCTGCAAGAGACTTAAGATCTCTCTTAGAGGCACCCTTTGCTGGATTTTCAACCTTTCCATTGTCCAAGAGGCAATCGACAGCTTCCTGAAGCATTCTCTTCTCGTTTCTGACGATGATGTCTGGAGCCTGGATAGAGATAAGGCGCTGGAGACGGTTGTTTCTGTTAATGACTCTTCTATAGAGTTCGTTAAGGTCTGTTGTAGCAAATCTACCGCCATCAAGCTGAACCATAGGTCTCAAGTCTGGTGGGATGACAGGAAGAACTGTAAGGATCATCCATTCAGGTCTGTTTCCTGAATCAAGGAACCATGAGCAGTACTTGATGACAGATGCAGCTTTCTTTGCTTCACCGCTGTCTGTCTTACCGCTCTTTCTGATGATTTCTTCAAGATTCTTCTTGTTTCTATCTCTAAGTTCAACAAGATCGAGACCCTTCAAAAGTTCATAGATAGCCTCTGCTCCCATGCCAGCCTTAAAGGAGTCTTCACCATGCTTGAGGACAAGCTCATCATATTCAGATTCGGAAAGAACCTGGCCCTTTACGAGCTCGTCGACCTGACCTGGGTCGATTACTACATAAGACTCATACTTGAAGATGGAATTGAAGTCTGCCTTCTTCATCTCCAAGAGGTAGCTCATGATAGATGGCTGTGACTTATAGAACCAGACATGGGCGACAGGAGTAGCGAGATTAATGTGTCCACATCTCTCTCTTCTTACTTTCTTTTCTGTAACCTCGACGCCGCAGCGTTCACAAATTGTTCCCTTATATCTCTTACTCTTGAACTTTCCGCACCAGCACTCCCAGTCCCTTGTGGTTCCGAAGATACGCTCGCAGAACAATCCGTCTCTCTCTGGTCTGAGAGAGCGGTAGTTGATTGTTTCCGGCTTCTTTACTTCACCATAGGACCAGTCGAGAATCTGTTCCGGGGATGCAATCTTTATTCTAAGTGTATTGATGTCATGTGTATCGCTCATCCCTTACCTCCTACTGGTTGTTCTTTTCCTTTTCTTTCTTGTTGATAATCTCTTTGTCTCTTTCTGTAAGAGGAATGAGATTACCCTTCTCATCATATGCAGCAAGATCCAATGCAAGACCTCTAAGTCCCTGACAGAGAACCTTGTAACCTTCTGGAAGGTCATCTGGCTGTTCTGCAGGCTCACCCTTGACGATAGACTGGTAGATGTTGACTCTTCCCTTCATATCATCGGACTTGACTGTGAGGAGCTCCTGAAGGTTGTTTGCAGCACCATATGCTTCGAATGCCCAGACTTCCATTTCTCCAAGTCTCTGACCACCGAACATAGCCTTACCTCCCAATGGCTGCTGTGTAACCAATGAGTAAGGACCTGTAGCTCTTGCGTGCATCTTGTCATCGACAAGGTGGTGGAGCTTGAGGTAGTAGATGTATCCACAGAATACCTTATTTACGAAAGGTACACCTGTTCTTCCATCGTAGAGAGTTACCTTACTATCTTTTGGCAGTCCGGCCTTGACCATTTCATTCTCAATCTGCTCCATTGTTGCAGACTGGAATACAGGGGTCTTATACCAGATCTCATTCTTTACAGCGGCCCAACCAAGCTGAGTTTCCATAAGCTGACCGATGTTCATACGAGAAGGAACGCCGAGTGGGTTGAGACAGACATCAAGTGGTGTACCGTCTTCCATGTATGGCATATCTTCCTGTGGCAGAACTCTTGAAACAACACCCTTGTTTCCGTGTCTACCAGCCATCTTGTCGCCCTGCTTAAGCTTTCTCTTTGTGGCGATATAGACCTTGACTGTCTCGAGTGAGCCTGGAGCAAGCTCTTCCTTCTTTGTAATTCTCTGGATGTCGATGACTGTTCCTTCAACACCATGAGGTACAACGAGAGAAGCGTTTCTTGTATCTTTTGACTTTTCACCGAAGATAGAGTTGAGAAGCTTCTGTTCAGGAGTATTCTCTGTCTCTGTCTTTGGTGTTGTCTTTCCAACCAAGATGTCACCGGATCTGACATAAGTACCAATACAGACGATACCATCGGAATCCAGGTGCTCTACAGCTCTGTCGCTTGTGTTAGGAAGGTCTCTTGAGAACCTTTCTTCACCAAGCTTTGTTTCCTTTCTGTCTACTTCATATTCCTTGATATGGATGGAAGTGTAGATATCTTCGCTGACAACACGTTCGCTGATAAGGACAGCGTCTTCGTAGTTGTAACCATTCCATGGAACGAAGCCAACGAGGATGTTTCTACCAAGAGCAAGCTCACCATGATCTGTGCTTGGTCCATCTGCAAGGACAGAACCTTTCTCAACCTTGTCTCCAACGTTGACAAGTGGTCTCTGGTTCATACAGGAATCCTGGTTAGTGATCTCGTACTTTCTCAATTCATAGACATCCAGCTCATTTGGAACTGCAGGCTTATTTGGCTTAACCTTGATGGCAACGCTTGAAACGTAGACAACTTCACCTGCTCTTCTTGCCTTGACCATGATACATGAGTCATAAGCTGTTCTCTTTTCCATACCTGTACCGACTCTTGGAGTCTCTGGGAATACAAGAGGAACTGCCTGACGCTGCATGTTTGAACCCATGAGGGCTCTGTTTGCGTCGTCGTGCTCAAGGAACGGAATGAGGGATGCCGCTACAGACACAACCTGCTTAGGAGATACATCCATCCAGTCGATTTCACTTGGGGAGGATGTTGAGTAGTCCTGCATAGCTCTGACAGATACATCGCCCTTGAGAACGAACTCACCGTTAGCGTTCTTTTCTACGTAAGCGTTACCCTGAGCAATCTTTGCCTTCTCTTCATCGTTTACATCAAGATACTGGCAATCGTCTGTAACTACGCCGTTGAGAACCTTTCTGTAAGGTGTCTCGATAAAACCGAACTCATTGATCTTTGCATAGTTTGCAAGAGTGAGGATAAGACCGATATTTCCACCTTCAGGTGTTTCAATAGGACAAATCTTACCGTAGTGAGTGTAGTTTACGTCTCTGACGTCGAAGAGCTGTCTGGCGTTATCTCTCTTAATACCACCCTTAGGACCGATGGCACTGATTCTTCTCTTGTGTGTAAGTTCAGCAAGTGGGTTGACCTGGTCCATGAACTGTGAAAGCTGGGATGAACCGAAGAACTCTCTTACAGTACCGATGATTGGCTTGATGGAGATGATATCCTGAGGCTTGACGTCGTCTTCAGAGATGTTCATCTTGTCTTTTGCAGCCTTGACCATCTTTCCAAATGCGTCAGCGAGGCTGTTTTCAAGAAGCTCTCTTACTGTTCTGACTCTTCTGTTTCCAAGTGAGTCTTCATCGTCTTTTCCAAACTTACCATCACCGAAGTCCATGATCATTCTGGATGTCTGGATTACGTCTTCGATGGTTAGAGTTGTCTCGGAGATATACTTTTCCTCGTCCATACCGAAGAACTTCTTGTTGAGCTTATAACGGCCGATCTTTGAGAAATCGTAGCGGTTCTTGTCTCTGAAGAATTCCTGATAGTATGTAAGGACTCTATCATTGTCAGAAGTAGTTCTGATGTGCTGAGGGAGGAATGTCTTCCACTTTTCAGCAACATAAGCAAGGTAGAGGTCTCTGAATTCCTTTCCCTCTTCCCTGTATATTCTCTGAACGTTTTCCCACTTTTCCTTGTCCAAAGTGAGGGCTCTCTTGTTAAGAGCTGCAACGTCTCCCAAGAGGACACGGTAGATCAAGACTCTTTCCTGCTGGAGAGTCTTAAGAATTGCCATGGCAGGAAGGTCATCGAGATTTGTCTCTTCTGTGTCGACGACTTCAATCTCGTTGATTCCCATTGCAGCCATTTCCTGAAGATCCAATGCCTGGACTTCATCGCCTGCACACCAAGCTGTTCTGCCATCTTTCTTTACGTCCTTGTAAAGGAAACGTGGATAGTGGCCGTCATAGTTCTCTGTATCAATAAGCTCAGAGGAATAGAACTGGGATACAATCTTGTCTCTTGTATCCAAGCCCAGCATTCTCATAAAGAATGTTACAGGGATGGCGATCTTCTTGAATGACTGTGTATCATCCTTGCTTCTTGGAGAAGTAGCATAGATGATGTTATGAGCGGCAGCATAGATCATGACTTCTTTTGCTTTCTTGCCGTCTTCAGCAACATCAGCAGAGAAATCAATCTTGTTCTCCTTATCATCAACGTTTGTTCTTTCGAAGACGAAAGAAAGCATTGATCCAAGATAAGGATAGAGGTTTGCTGTGAAGAGTGAGCTCTTCTGTCCTTTCTTGTTCATGTTCTTGAAGATGACGCCAGGGCTTCTTACGATTGAAGAAACGATGACTCTTTCAGAACCGTTGATGATGAAAGTACCACGATCTGTCATAACTGGGAATTCTCCGAAGAAGATTTCCTTCTCCTGGATTTCGCCGTTACGTTTCTCGAGTCTGATCTTTACCTTTACAGGGACTCCGAATGTTGAGCCTTTTCGCTTACATTCAGTCTCGGATTTCATTGCATAGACATCATTTGGATCTACGCTATATCCAGCATACTCAATCTTCATCTCATGATTAGGAGACTCAATTGGGAAGTATGTTCTAAAAAGGTGTTCGAGTCCAAGCTCTTCGTCCGGCTCTTGCCCGTTCATAATTTTGTCAAGCTGCAGGAAATCCTTGTAAGAGGATGTCTGTATCTCCACAAGATTTGGAACAGGGTACTCGTTGAGTACTTCGGATCCAATGTTGACTCTCTCAAATTCTTTACCGTTTCCGGCCATATCGTTGTACCTCCATAATGGAACTGAGGCGTTCCGGAGCTTTCGCTTTCCGTTTATTTAATTCAGGGTGTAACGGTCCGTCAAAATAGACGGCAAAGCCCCAGTGCCCCCTGATGGAACACTGGGTACCGTTTATTTACTTGTGTTACTTTACTTCGATAACACAACCTGCAGCTTCGAGCTTCTCCTTGATAGAAGCAGCTTCTTCCTTGCTGACAGCTTCCTTGAGCATACCGCCGTTCTCGCAGAGTTCCTTAGCTTCCTTGAGGCCGAGACCTGTGATAGCTCTGACTTCCTTGATACAAGCGATCTTCTTAGCAGCGTCGACAGACTTGAGAGTTACGTTGAACTCTGTCTGCTCTTCAACAGCTTCAGCTGCACCAGCAGCAGGACCAGCAGCAACAGCAGCAGCTGCAGCAACAACACCAAACTTCTCTTCCATCATCTTGATGAGTTCAGAGACTTCCATAACGCTCATAGCTGCGATGGATTCGAGGATTTCTTCTTTTGTAGCCATATTATCTTCTCCTTATTAGGTTTTTTTGACGGTCTAGCAGGTTACGTGAAGACTAGGACCGTATGTTTTTTTAGTTTTCGGAAGCAACGCCACCCTTGGATTCTACGTAAGCAAGGAGTGTAGCTGCAAGCTTCTGTACAGGAGCCTTCATTGTTCCCATGAGAGAAGCGATGAGTTCCAGCTTTGTAGGAAGCTTGGAGATTGCTTCGATCTGTTCAGCAGAAAGGACATCACCATTGAGGAGAGCACCCTTGACCTGAACATTGACACCGTCTTTTGCTGCAGCAAAGAGAGTCTTTGCAACAATGTTTGCAGTGTCGCCTTTTACGAGTGCAACAGCCGTTGGACCAACCATCTGCTCTTCTGCTCCACCCTTTTCAAGGTTCTGGAGAGCGATCTTGGCATAGCGGTTCTTGACAACTCTGAATGCTGCATCATCTTTTCTCAAATCCTTTCTGATCTGAGTAATCTGTGCAACTGTCATGCCTCTGTAATCCGCAAAGATGTATCCGTCATATCCGGCAAACTCTTCACGGAGTGCAGCAACAGCATCTTCCTTAGCTTTATTGATGTGAGCCTTGAATTCTTCCATTTTGTCCTCCATTATGCGTTTGCAGAATCAACTGCATCCTTGACGTCTACACGAACGCCAGGGCCCATTGTCGAAGAAAGAGCTACAGAAACGACATAGTCTCCCTTTGCGTCAGCTGGCTTCTTTCTGAGGATTTCAGAAATGATTGCAACTGCGTTTTCGGTGATCTTGTCAGCATCCATGCTTACTTTACCGACTGCCAGGTGTACAACTCCAGTCTTGTCAGAGCGGAATTCTACACGACCCTTGCTGAGCTCTGCGAGAGCTCCCTTAATGTCGTTAGTTACGGTCTGTGTCTTTGGGTTAGGCATGAGGCCTCTGCGTCCAAGGATAGGACCGAGCTTACCGACTTCCTTCATCATGTCAGGAGTAGCGACTGCGACGTCGAAGTCCATCCAACCACCCTTAATCTGATCGATGAGGTCGCTGTCACCAACGTAAGCAGCGCCTGCTGCTCTAGCCTCTTCAGCCTTGTCGCCCTTTGCAAAGACGAGGACCTTCTTCTGAGCAGAAAACTGGTTTGGAAGAACGACTGTGTCTCTGACGGACTGACTCTTCTTGAGAGTGAGCTTCACTGCGAGTTCCACTGTCTCATCGAACTTTGCATAAGAACACTCTTTTGTGAGTGCAGCAGCTTCTTTGAGTGTGTAGCTCTTGCTTCTGTCTACCTTTTTCAGGACTTCCTGATATTTCTTGCCTCTTTTCATCTTACTTCTCCACCTCTACGCCCATTGAACGTGCTGTACCAGCGATGATCTTCTTGGCTGCATCGATATCGTATGCATTGAGATCCTCAAGCTTTGTCTGAGCAATTTCAGTAAGCTGTGCATCTGTAAGCTTTCCAACCTTGACCTTGTTAGGTGTGCCGGATGCTGTCTGGATGCCAAGAGCCTTCTTGATGAGAACTGCTGCTGGTGGAGTCTTCAGAATAAAAGTAAAGCTCTTATCTGAGTAGACAGTGATGATGACTGGGATGATAAGTCCAGCTTCAAAACCTTTGGTCTTGTCATTGAACTGCTGGACAAACTGAGGTGCACTGACTCCGTGAGGACCAAGTGCCGGACCAACTGGTGGTGCCGGAGTA
>JALFYG010000253.1 GCA_022784805.1 Spirochaetales bacterium | reverse complement strand
TTCAAAGGCAGCCATAACATAAGGGGAGAAGAAGGATGAGTAGTTGTCACGATAGACAAGGCCTACGGCGATTCCATTCTCCTGATACTTTCTTTCCCCATATAAGTGACTCTCAAGAGTAAAGGAGAGATCCAAGCCCACTCTCTTACCGAACATAAACTGGGCTCCAAGCTCCATTCCACTCTTTTCCTCTGTCTCATAGCCTTCAGTGTCATCGGTATAAGAAAGAGTTCTGGAGCTTCTTGTATATGCGCCGTAAAGAGTCCAATTGAGGGAGAGGGGTTTACTCTCTGTCTTCTTGGCTACAGGAACATATTCACTGACTGGTACTAATACGGTTTCTTCAGCTGCAGCTACAGGAAGAACTTCTGTAACTGGTTCTTCCTTCACCTCTTCCTTTTCTTCGATGATGAACTCTTCTTCTGGGATTAGTGATACGATCTCATTTTCTTTTGAGCATTTATCACACTTATCATCAGTCAACTTTGATTCATCGTATTTTACAGGGATTACGCCGTGTATAGCCACATTCTCCCAGTTTTCTCCGTCTTTTGTTGACTGGATGATAAATAGTGTAAGCTTATCAAGCTTGATGTTGTCTACTGTTACGCTTCTTTCTGAGAGTGGAATATAGTTCCATTTACCACCGGTTATGCTCCATCTGGCACCAGTGGCGGAATCAGAAAGATCGTTCCACATCCATTTTGCAGATGCCCCTGTAGAGTTTTTTGGAAGAGCCATAATCGAAGCAGTACAGAGACTACTCCAGACTCTGTCTTCCCCCGCTGTTTCAATTACAATCCTATTGTCCAGTGTAGGATCAATACACATAGACACCTTGCTCTTGTCTTTTACCTCAACCCAATCAGTAGTGCCTAGGAATCTGTATCTTACATTCTCTTCCACGCTGATGGCTGAGGAAAGAGAGAATGTAACATGAGTGTATCCAGCAAAGAGACATACTGAAATAAGAAGAGACAAAAAGAAGACAAATGCTTTTTTTGCGTTCATATATTTCCCCTTGAGATAAACCTTTGTCAAATGTGGAGGAATAATTATGATATTATTTCCTACCACAAAATGAAGTATCAAAAGAAAAATAGATGGTGTCAAGAAAAAGAAAGATTATGTTCTTAAGATGGGAAAATTTGATTTCAATAGTATAAGAATTACACACTTTCCGCTGCCTAAAAAAAATGCCCCGCACCAATCGAGGCACAGGACACCATAAGTTTTCTCAAACCCATCAGAACTCGTAGGAAACACCGGCAAATGGAGTAAAGTTAAACATAAAACCTGAGTAGGTTATCTTATAGTCTTCAGCATCTTTATACTTGACGTTTGTTGTAAGAGGGAAGCCAACCTTGCCACCTGCACGAAGATACAAGGAATCATCAAGCTCATAGTTTATTCCTGCTTCTGCAACAATCGATAATGTTGTAAGCGAAGCCTTGTTACTTTCATCATCATTTCTAGTTCCCAGTGCAAAAGATATACCACCCAAGAGTTCAACATTCATCTTTTTATTGACTTTCAAGCCATATCCGACCTGGGCTTTTGCCACAAAACTATTAGGAAATAGGTATTCTTCTTCGACAGCTTCACCATCCATTTTCTCGCTTAAAACTATGAAATAAGAAGATGAAACAGATGTAATAAACCCGTTGTCAGAAGAATAGTTGTATCCAATTTCTATTGGCATGGAAACAACAGATAAAGGAATAGGACTTGTTTTACCTGTTAATCCAGAAGGAGAATTAACTTCATAAACCCTGTTTCCATTAGAAAGGGAAACACCACTATCAACATAGATTGATCCTGCAGAGACAATAGAGACTGCAAGAATAAGAAGAGTAAGAATACTTAAAGTCTTTTTCATATACCGCACTCCAATATTAATAATAAAGGCATTGTACCACACACAACTGTTGAAGAAACATTACTTTTCCAACTTCTTTACTTCCGTATATGCCATTATAAATGGCCCCACACCCTTTGCATCGTTTTCAACAATAGGCTCGGAGATATAATACTCATAGCTGCCGTCACGGCGAGTATTGTTCTCAGGTCCCAGTCCTGCAACAAGACAGATTCCCTTCAAGTTCAAGTCACCGTTCTCATCACTCATCTTCTCTCTGACGATGCCCTGGAACACATCCATACCCTTCTCGCTGTAGTAAGGAGGAAGTACGCCGAGTCTTGAGCCCTTCAAGAGAGCATAAGAGATCATGGCAGAGCCTGAAGTCTCCAGATAGTTTCCTTCCCTATTCGGGAAAGAAGGAACCTGCCAGAACATCTTGCTTTCTTCATCCTGATACAACAGGACACCATCTATTGCTTCCTTGAAGATTCCGGCTATTCTCTCCCTTCCCTTTTCGTCTCCATCCATATAGCTCCATACATCGCATAGAGCCACAAGGAACCAACCGATGGATCTGAGCCAGAAGTTTGCACTGAGTCCTGTTTGTTTATCTGCCCAGAAAAGGGTTCTTGATGAGTCATAACCATGGTAGTAGAGCTTCTTCTCTTCATCAAACATTATGGCTCTGACGTTCTCAAACTGCTTGATGATGTCACTGTAGTCTTTTCCACCATATTCACTCTGATAACGGGTATAGAAAACCTGCATCATATATAAGCCGTCAAGCCATACCTGGTCATGGTAGATGGCTTTATGCCAGAAGTTTCCTTCTTGAGTACGAGGATGAGTTAGAATCTGGGTATGGGTCAGTTCTATTGCCTTCTTATACTTCTCATTACCTGTATAAGCGTAGAGATCAAAGAGTATCCTGCTCTCTGATGCATCATCGGTCGAGTACTTCTTCGGGTCATACCCAAGAATAAAACCGTCGTCTCTTACATAGTAGTCAACAAATGAGATGACGAAGTCCAGATATTTCCTGTCTCCTGTTGTCTTATACATCTCCAAGAGGGATGTAGTCATACATCCGTCAATATAGTTCCAGCTGGGTTTCTTTCCCTGTTTTATGGACTCTATATTCCATAAAGGCATATCAGGGCGGCTGGTCATTAGCTTATCTATGTAGTCTTCGATTATTTTATACATCTCTGTCCATCCTTTATTTTATGTTACAATGCCTGCCGTACTACAAAAAGATGTATTTTTGTCTCAAAGAGAAAAAAGAACCAATTATTGAAAGCGAACAGATATTCAAAAATAAAAATTAGAGCTACTCTTGTGTCATGAAATCATATATTAAGAAAGGGATTCTGATCCTGATTATATTGACACTTGTTACTCTCTCTTCCCTATTTGCCGGGAGAATAGAAGAGTTTGAATATTTGAAGACTACAATCGAAAAAAGCCACAAGAACTTCTTCAATACAATAGATAAAGAAGAGTGTGATGAAGTCTATAAAGCTCTCAGTAAGGATATAGAGGCCATGAGCTATTCAGAGTACTATTTCACACTCTCCTCTTACCTTGCTCTTTCCCATGACTCCCATACATCGCTTGAGGCTTATGACATCTACTCATACTTCTTATGTTTTCCATTGCAGCTCAACTATATTGGAGACAAGGTCTATGTGGTCTCAGGACTTAAAGACTACAGCTCTTATATGGGAAAGGAAGTGAGTGCCATTAATGGCATAGCAATTAAAGAGATAGAAGAGAGGGGCTCCATAGTCATCCCTCATGATACCACTGTTTATCTTCGACTTTGGCTAAATAACCAGCTTAATAACACTTCCTTTCTTTCTTTTATAGGCGTAGCTGAAAGCGAAGAGAGTGATGTGTCTCTATCTTTCTCAGACGGCAGTGTCCTATCCATCAAACCTGGGTTATCTAGTGCCATAGATAGGAATAACCTAATAAGCGCAATATCAAGCTACTCACCTTATATTTATAGAGGATACTACAGAGCCATTGAAATTGGAGAAGATACTCTTCTTATCTCCTACAATACCTGTTCCGATAACCCGGATTACCCTATCAAAGATTTCACAAAGGATTTAAAGAAAGTCCTTTCTGCCAAGAACTACAAGAAGATAATCGTGGACCTTAGGTATAACGGAGGCGGCAATTCTGCTCTTTTTGACCCTATCATCAAATTGTTGAAGAAAGAAAAGTGTGAGAAATACTGTCTTATCGGGGAAAATACATTCTCTTCCGCCATTCTAAACGCTGTCTCTCTGAAAGATATCGCAGGCTTTACCCTTGTGGGCTCTCCAACAGGCGGAAGTATCAACCACTATGGTGAACTCAAGAGCTTTACTCTCCCAGAGACTGGATGGGAGGTTTACTACTCCTCCAAGTATTTTAAGCTCAGTAAGAAATATGAAGGCAGCATCATCCCCGATATTCCTATTGAGAAAGATGTCTCCCTTTATTTCTCTGGTTATGATAAAGAGATCGAATACTGCCTCGGATTATAACTTCAAGACAGCCACAATCTCTCCGTCATCCACGTCTCCGTTTTCATAAAATCCAAAGCTCTCATAAAGCTTCTTGGCTTTTGTGTTCTCCTCATCATATGAGACCCAGCAATACTCTGCCTTGCCAAAAGGAAATGTCTTGATGTATTCCATGATTGCTTCCATGGCTTTCTTACCCAGGCCTTTACCTTGGAACTCCGGAGCGATCATCAGCCTCCAGATACTATAGTTATCATTTACAATATCGGGCTCCTCATCGTCTCCGATTCCGCCATAGCCAAGCATACAGAAGCCAACAAGTATATTATCTTCATAGAGGGCGAAAGGAAGGGCCACATACCCATCCTCCCTTACGGCAAAGGCTTCGAGAATACTCTCCACGTTGGATGCAACAAATCTCTCCTGATCCTTCGATACCTTTAACTTCGCCACATTCCAAACGTTTTCTTGGCTTATTTTTCTTAACTCCATAAATTCCTCCATTTATTTGACCAATAGTGCAAAAGTGCCTCCGACTATGAGCACTAAGCCTATGAGAGCTTTCTTTGAAAGCTTTTCCTTGAATACAAAGTAAGAGAAAGCAATGGTGACAAGAATACTCAGCTTATCGATAGGGACCACGATACTTGCTTCTCCGTCCTGGAGGGCCCTGTAATAGAAGAGCCATGAGGCTCCTGTTGATATTCCTGAGAGGAGGATAAACATCAGCTCCTTTTTGTCCACCTTACCTATTTCCTTCACCTTACCATTGACAGCCACCATTACAAAAGACATCACAATGACAACCACAGTCCTTATAGCTGTCCCGAGATTAGACTCAACCCCCACGATTCCTATCTTTCCGAGAATACTAGTCAAGGAAGCAAAGACAGCAGACAATACAGCATAGAAGAACCAGCCCTTTTCTTCCGTCTTGTTCTCAGCATCCTTCTTTTCGATCATCATCAGTGTTCCTATGGCTATCAAGACAACACCAAGGGTCTTGAAGAGAGTGATTGCTTCTCCCAGAAATATTGTTGCAAGGATTATGGTCAGGACTGTGCTTGATTTATCGATAGGAACGACTTTATTGATGTTACCCTTCTGTAAGGCCCTGAAGTAACAGAGCCAGGATGCTCCTGTGGAAAGGCCAGAGAGGACAAGAAATAGAATTGTCTTTGAACTGAGACTCTTTATCGTTGGAGCTGAGCCAACAATGGCCACCATCAATAGGGAAAAGAGAAGGACAATAATAGTCCTGATGAATGTCGCTACATTACTGTCTGTCTTTCTTATTCCACACTTGGCGAGAATAGAAGTGACACCTGCAAAAAAAGCTGAAAGAAAAGCAAATAAAACCCACATAACGTTCTCCCAAGAGACAATACCACTTTGTCCTCTTATATGCACTCCCCTTTGGGTAAAATGTACACCTCCCCCAATAAGTTTGATATTGAGAGAATCTTCTCATGGACGAAATTACAATTGAAAATAAAACAACGGACTCTACAGAGAGTGAAGAAAAGACAACTGGTCGTAAAAGAAGAGTGGTTACTCAAGTCAGAAAAGATGGACAACCCAAAAAGAAACCGGGACCCAAGCCCAAAGCATTACAAGAAGAAAAGATAATTGCCATTGAAGAGCCACTTAACTACGACTATGTGATCAAAGTTCTTGATGACGCCAAAAAGAAAATTGAGAGAAAGAAGGCTAAATCGGGGATGAAAGAGAAGAAAGAAACGAAGTTCGACACTTCTTTCTTATCTCTCTTAATCCCTGGAATATTCCTTCTTATTCTCTCAATTAAGATTATTTTTCTCTTTGTGTCGTGATCAATGAAGGTACTGGAAGAAGATGGAGAGTATTACTGTCATTATTCCAGCCACGACTATGGAGAGGGAGCTGAAGGCACCTTCTGTCTCCCCCATCTCCATAGCTTTTGCTGTTCCTATTGCATGGCTTGATGTCCCAAGGGCCACACCCTTTGCAATAGGAGCATTTATATGAAAGACCTTGAACACAAATGGAGCTACGATGCTTCCCCATATTCCTGTAATTGAAATGGTTGCAACTGTAAGGGATACAAAGCCTCCCATTTCTTCCGAGAGTCCCATGGCAATGGCCGTTGTGATGGACTTTGGAAGGATGGAGACATACTCTTTGTGGGATAGGGAGAAGAGGATGGAAAGGAGGAGAATTGTCACCAGACTAGAGAGCACTCCTGATAGTATTCCCAGC
>JALFYG010000249.1 GCA_022784805.1 Spirochaetales bacterium | reverse complement strand
CAGTGGGACTGGGAGAAGGTGCTGAATGAGGGAGAAAGAAATCTTTCTTTCTTGAAGAAGACTGTCACCACAATCTATGGCGCCATCAAGCGCACTGCTTTCAATCTCTCAGAGCTTTATCCTGTCTTGGATGATTATCTTCCTGAGGAAATCACATTTGTTCACACAGAGGAAGCTGCCCAGATGTGGCCTGACAAGACCCCTGATGAGAGAGAGTATGAACTTGCCAAGAAGTATGGAGCAGTATTCTTAATCGGTATTGGATATGGTAATCCTCCTCACTCTGGACGTGCTCCAGACTATGACGACTGGTCAACACCAACTCCAGATGGTTTCCATGGCCTCAATGGTGACATCATCGTTTGGGACAAGGTAAGAGAGAAGAACCTTGAACTCTCAAGTATGGGTATCAGAGTAGACAGTGAGACCCTCATTAGACAGCTTGAAATCAGAGGCTGCGAAGAGAGAAAGGATCTTTACTGGCATAAGAGACTTCTTAATGGCGATTTCCCTCAGACAATCGGAGGCGGTATCGGACAGTCAAGACTCTGTATGTTCCTTCTCCATAAAGCCCATATCGGAGAAGTCCAGGCTTCAGTATGGCCTGAAGAAGCTCACTTGGAAGCAATGAAGGTTGGAACTCACCTCTATTGATTAATAAGCCCCACCGGTTTTCCGATGGGGTTTTTGATTACATCTTCTTGATTAAAGCTTTATAGAATTCTATACCTTTTGGGAGAGACGAGACGAACATGTTCTCGTCTTTTGCATGAATAGAACCCAACTGCTGGGAATCAATATAGATTGGAGCAAATCTGATGGCGTTATCTGTAACAGGAGCATAGTAGTAAGCATCTGTGCCTCCTGTCATTACATATGGAGAAGGAATTACTCCAGGGTATATTTCCTTTACTGTCTCCTCAATAGTCTTAAAGGCCTTTCCATTATGATCCACAGGAGTCTGAGGCTCATGACAGTTAATGTACTCTGCTTCCAAGTCATATTTCTCCAAGTATGGCTGAAGGATTTTCTTTGTGTCATCAATTCCCTGATGAATAATGAACCTGGTGTTGATGTTGACCCAAGCATTCTCAGGAAGCACATTCCTTGCGCTGGAACCGGAGTACATGGTCCAAGCCATAGTGGTTCTGAGCATTGCAGCACCCTTTGCGCTTCCTGCAGGTAACACTTTCTTTAGAATAGGGGAGAGTAGCTTTGCGTGTCTCATGGCAAAGCCCAACACTCCCTTTGCCTGAGGGCCAAGTCTCTTGAACATCTCAAGAACCGTTGGAGTGAACTCAAGCTTATTAGGATTCTTTGTCTCAATGTCTGTGATAAATGCAGATAAGCGTGCAATAGGAGTATTCTTCTCAGGAGCAGAAGCGTGTCCACCTGTGGAGTGAGCTGTTACCTTGATGTTTCCTGTTCCCTTTTCCATGGTGCCGATCATGGCATATCTGCCTTTGACTCCTGCCATTGGCTCATCTACGATCATTCCGCCTTCATCCATCAAGAACTGGAGTCTGACATTATGTTCTTTCAGCCATTCAACTGTCTTTGGAGCACCGGATCCAGCAACTTCTTCTGTTGATGACGATGCGATATATACATCACCTTCAGGAACGTAGCCTTCTTCCATCAGTTCTTCGATGCTCTGGAAGATACACATCAGAGAGCCTTTTGTATCCACAGTACCGCGTCCCCAGATTCTGTCTTCCTTGATTTCTCCAGAGAATGGAGGGTACTTCCATTCTCCCTCTGCAGGGACTACATCCTGGTGGGACATCAGGAGAATTGGCTCTGCCTTTCCTTTTCCACTCCATTTAATGAGAATGGATGAGTCTATATAGTGGACTTCTCCTTTGGAGAATACCAAAGGGAACAGCTCTTCCAGGAGAGTGTGGAATTTATCAAACTTCTCTGTGTTCGGGACATCAGGTACGCTGATAGTTTCACACTGAATCATTCTGGAGAGCTTTTCTGCATAAATCATTTGATCTTTCATTTCTTGTTCTTCTCCTCAAGCATTCCTTTCTTATAAAGGAAGAAAGCGATGCCGATTGCCATGGCACCGACTACGATCATCATTATTGTAGTCTGTTTTACAAGAGATGGAACAAGAATACAGAGAACTGTCATAAGAATGAGAGGAATGGCTGTAATCTTCCAGCTCTTTGTAAAATACTGGGCTGCAAGAGCACCAAAGAGTGCTGGCAAGAGGTTGTCGAAGGCAGGCTTCAGTGTAGGATTCTGCAGGATTGGAGTAATAGGAATCAACAACAAGACTCCAATGAAGATGACAAGCATTGTCACAAGGGAAGAGACCGCGACACTGAGTGTCGTGATGATTCCATCCTCTGCTGTTCCTGCTTCTGTTCCTGCAATCTCTCTAGCGTTATAAGCACAAGGAAGCTTCATGTTGATGATGTTTCCTGTGATGAAAGAGAGGTAAGAAGCTCCAGCACCAAGAATAGGTACATAGATCAAGAACTCTACAACACAGATTGGAAGATAAGAGACGCTGAGTCTCAATACTCCTGATAAGTATCCTTTCCATTCTATATGAGCTCCAAGAATGAGAGAGAAGATGAAAGGAATGGAGAAGAGGAGGGTGATGCCAATGGCATTCATGATTCTACCATCTCTATGTATGCTCTTTTCATATTCAGAATAATCAAAGCTTTCCATATCCATTCCTCCTTATAGTGATACCAATACACTTGCTGCCATGGCAACAAGCATTGACAGGGCGAGAGCGAAGTTGTCGAGCCACTTGGCATTCTTCTTATCTGAGAAGTATTCACAGATCTTCATGACTGCAGCTGCAACGAGGGCAGTAAAGAGAGGAACCCAAGTTCCTCTTACAGCTTCTGCTGTATAAGCGCCGATGAAGGTACCACAGAAACCGATGAACATTGCAACCATTGCCCAGTCAGCAAAGCTCTTCTTTCCTGTGCCA
>JALFYG010000218.1 GCA_022784805.1 Spirochaetales bacterium | reverse complement strand
AGAGAAGCTTCATGCTCAGAAACTTGAAATTGCAGAGAAGCTTCATGCTCAGAAACTTGAAACTGCAGAGAAGCTTCTTGCATTAGGGGCAATAACAATATCTGAAATTGCAGAGACTTCAGACTTGGACGTTTCAGAAGTAGAAGCTATAGCAAATAGAGAGAAGGATTGAGATATTCATACTCTTAGATATTGTGGGCGGTAGATTAAGTTTTACCGCCCATTTATAAAAAGAGGCTGATAAACTTTTATATTTACCAGGCTCAATTAATAATGATAAAGTTTTTATTCAAGATACGGGGTGTATTCAACACTTAAGAGAGAGTAGTCGGTAATCTCGTTCTCTGTGCAGACCCACCAGCCTCTGTTATTCCATGTGAAATCAAACTCTTGGATTACTTCGTAGATAAAGGTTCTGGCAAACCCGTCTTTTTCTCCATAGGTTTCTTCAACTTCATCGTCAAAAGCAAATGGTGTATACCACTGGACCTTGGCAACGAAATGGTTTTCTTCAGTCTCTTCAATGGACAATGGGATTACTCCGTAGATCCAAGTGTCTTTAGTGATAGAAGGCATGCCTGCCTCAATCCAATCCGGAGCGATTGTGATGGCATCTATGTATTCATAGGCCTTTCTTGTGGTGGACGTTACATAGAGGTTCAAGATTTCATTAAATTGAGCTGCATCTCCCTTGAAGCCCTCATCAAGCTCAGTTGGATTTATTCCATTCTGACAAGAATACATATGCTCAATGACTTCAACCTGAGACATGTCTCTTGTTACAGGTGGCTTGAATGTCTGATAAAGCCAGTTCCCGATAAAGTAACAGACAAAGCCTGCAATAAGAACAGTGACTGCTATTACAGCACCTTTTTCTGCCCAGAACTTGCGTCTCTTTGCTTTTCTGCTCTTTTCTCTCCAGAGTTTCTTAAACTCTTCATTATTCTCTGTTTTATCAGCATCAACCTCTTTCTCTTCTTCTGACCTGTTCTTCAAATTCCACTCTAGGCTTTCTGTAGAATCAATAAACCAGCCAATAGATTTCTCCGGTCCATTATTGCCGCTGATTTTTCTCTGATTCTTTTCCTTCATATTGAGAGTAGAAGTAATGAAGGAAGAAGTCTTTTCATTAAGAGAAGTGTTATAGAATTCGAGAGGAATCTCGTTATAACCACTTCTTCTTACTTCCTCATTTTTATAAGGGAAGCGGCCTGTTGCTGCATAATACAAGAGTTCAGCCATCTCAAGGATAAGAGTATATCCAACCTCAGTGTCTTTCTTTGTGAGATCCTTGCTGCATGCATCCATATCTTCCCTGACAAGAGAAACGGCGAGAATAGAAGCTGCATCTTCAGGGAGGATCAGAATATCTTTTTTATCTTTGATATAGATTCTATAAAGAGGGAATATTCCTGTAGAGAGGTCTGCAAACTTCTTTCCTCCCTTCTTTATGCCCAAGGCTGTCTTTCTTACAAGGTCTAAGGCTCTTTCTCTGTTTGTAGTTGCAATTGTCCAAATGGATTCAAGATTACACTTATCAAGGAGAACATACTGTCCTTCTTGATCCTTGGTCACCCCATTCCATGGAAAAGGAAGAATGTCTTCATCTGTTACAAGAATGCAGCTTTCTCTTTCTTTCTGCATAAGATGAACAGGGATGTCGAACTTATCAGGGCCAAAGCGAAGGGCTGTCATTTCAATGCCGCCGACGCTTTTAGAAGTAATATCTATCAATAGTCTCCTCCTTTATAGAGAAATGAGTGGGCTGTCGTCTCCTCCTTGTTGTCGACTCCTTCTCTCCAACCACCTGGGATCAGTCTCTCAAGAGCATCAATTATTCCAGCTCCACAGAAAGAGATTTGGTGCTTGTTTACCTTATCAATAATTGCACTGCCATCTTTCAAAGCTTCTTTGGCGCTTTCCCTCCACATTTCACACTCTTCTTTTTTAGAACATTTTGGTGAAAGATTTGTGGAGACGATAAAGAGAGTGGATGGTGTATTAAATGGAGAAAGAAAAGAAGCGAGTCTTTTTGACTCTGCTGCTGTCTTTACGTCAGCATATAGAATTGCCCACTCTTTTCCTGGCATATATTTTTCGATAAAAGGAATAAGCTCTTCTCCTGCGGGCTCTTCCTCTGCATACATCTCTCTTGTTTCTGCTCCCAATAAAAACATATCGGAGGAGGGGAGTAGCTCACCTTCAAAGAAGAAGCCTTTCTCGCTGTTACTCCTTCCATTGTGGATAGGAGCAAGAATGATTACCCTCTCCTTGTCTTTTGTGTAGGAGAAGGCCTCCCTAAGAAGGGGAGCAATAATCTTGAGAGAGGCATGAGGAACCAGAAGAGCCTTTGCTTTCTTTGTAGCCATTCCATCTCCAAGAAGGGAATTTAGTTCTTCTTTATCTTGAGGATAGAATATCCCTTCATGATATTTCATTTTCATTTCCCAATATCCTCCTTACTCTCTCTTCATCCTCTGTGGCATTTAGGTTCTTTTCTTGTGTAGGGAGAACAAGACCAGTCTTTCCACCCTTTACTCTTCTCAGGTACTTTACTTGAGTATAATACAAATCTGCTTTTCCGTTCTTCCTAGCTTTTGAGAAGTGTATGGCAAGGCTTGCTCCATCAAGAAGAACTGGAAGAGGTACTGTCCTGTCTTTCTGTGCCTTTATGATAATATAACCACCACTGAAGTCTCTTGTATGCATCCATATATCTGAACCACGGGTATAGGAACGAAGAATTTCATCGTTTTCTTTGGCGTTTCGTCCAATGATGATGTCCCAGCCATTACTTTTGACCCATACGCCAGGGCGACCTTCTTTTACCTTCTGGTTATCATCAGACTTTCCTTCCACTTCCTTTCTTAATTTCTCCAAAGGAGCTTCAGGAGAGAGAAGGTAACTGTACTTCTCTTTTGTATCGAGAATAAGAGCCTCTGTCTTTTCTTTCTCTTCTATTGCCATGGAAAGGGAAGTCTTATCTTTACGATACCTTGAGTATAGTTTCTCCTTGTTTTCTGTTGGGCTTAACTGAGGGTCAAGGGAAATGGTTACTTTTTCTCCCTTCTCCCAATCATCGAGGGTGACACTTGTCATACCTTTTTTGACCATATAGATGTTTGCAGACAATAGATCTGCAAAATGCTTCGTCTCCTCGAAGCCCCTTGTTGCCTCTATTCTCTCATTGAGTCTCTCTATTTTATCCAGAAGTGCCTTTATTTCCCTGTTTTCTCTTTCCTTTAGGATGAGAGAAAGTTCCTCTCTCTTTTCATCCTTTGTCTCTTTCTCTTCTTCCCTGTCAATGAAGGCATTAAAGCTATCTCCAGTGAAAGGCCTGATTGTCCAGGTCTTCTTTCCTTCGTTTGTTCTCTCTTCCTCTATTAGCTTTTCACCGTTTCTTTCTCCTCTCTGAGGTCTACGGAATAAGAGCTCAAGAATGGTGCCGTCTTCACGTGTGATGATTACATTGGCTCCAGGTCCTGAGTAGAGACGAAAGATCATGTTGATAGTGTCTTCACTGTTTTGTAATTTTAGGACAAAAGCTCTGTCAAAGGGATACTGTCTTACTTCAACAACGCGTCTTCCTATGATATGGGCCTTGAGATACTGGGTGAAACGTTGGCTGTTTGCGCTTTTCTTTCTTAGTTTTTCTGTTCTGTTTACTCTTGTGTGGGTCGTGGAGATTTCTGTGTACATCATCCATGCCTTTTCTTCCCTTGAGAAGAAATGGATGGTGAAGGCATGGACGCTATGCTCAGTAATCTTCTGAACATAGCTGCCTTCAAGAGGCATCTCAGATAATAAGAGTTCCAATTCTTTCCAGTTTATACCGCTCATGACTCTAGATTATCTAATGCATTATGTATGAGGTCAACGAGATAGAAAGATCCGGTGACTATAACGTTATCATCATTAAGGGTGGTTTTTAGTATCTTTTCAGCGGCATCTGATGCCGTTGGAGAGAGCGTGACAGACTTATCTTTCCATTTATTTGATATGTACTCATAAATAGCTTTCGGATCAGATTTCTTACTCTCTCCCAGTCCTGTAATGATGATGTTATCAAAGGAAGGGACCAGAATATCTGTCATCTCTTTATAGTTCTTGTCTATTGCTGTTGAGAAGATAAGAGTTGAAAGGGGAGAGAAGCCATAGTTATCGATATTTCTCATTAAGTGTTCTATTGATGATATCGTATGGGCGCCATCAAATATAAAATTGATGGTTTTATTGTCTATTAAAACTCTTTGTGACTGGAATCTTCCTGGAAGGGAGAAACATTGAGATAAATCTAAGGTCTCATTTGATTCAAACTTACATACTCCTGTTTTCGATAACACATAGAGAGCGAAGCTAAAGTCATAGATCTCAACATCAGTCAATCCTGATGGGGTGTATATCTTTATAGGAGTATTGTCTCCGTAGAGGGTAAGTATATCATTCTTATAAGGAATATCTTCAAAGGATAGAGGGAAATCCTCAACTTTTGATCCAATTGTTTCTGATTCTTTCTTGAGGGTGTTAAGGGCTTCTAAAGGCATATTCATAATGAAGGAAGGAACATCTTTTCTCATTATTCCTGCCTTCTCTTTTGCTATCTCCTCAAGAGTGGAGCCAAGAATCTTTGTGTGTTCTTTCTCGATATAAGTAAAGCAGTTTGCAATAGGATCAATTGTATTTGTGGCATCCAGTCTTCCACCTAGTCCTGTTTCTATTACGGCATACTCACATCCAGCACTCTTAAATAATAGGTATGCATAGGCTGTATAGAGCTCGAAAGTCGTTGGTTTCTCAGGTCCTAGCTCTTTGGGAAGTGAGAAGTCTTTGATTCTCTCTTTGAGCTCTTTCAGTGTTGATAAATACAGAGACTCAGAAAAGAAAGAAGTGCCAAGAGTGAACCTCTCTCTTATGTCATATACATGGGGAGAGAGATAAAGACCTGTCTTCAGGCCTTTCTTGTTCATTACCCAGGACATAAAGGAAGCAGTGGTTCCTTTACCCTTGCTTCCTGCTATATGAATCATTTTTATATTTCTTTCGGGATTCCCGATTTCTTTTAATAGGAAATTCATTCTTTCGAGTCTGTTTTCTCTTAAGTTTCCTGATAGAGAGGGAGAGAAAGAATCGAAAAAATCATTTAATATAGTAGAAGTATCATTCATATGGGAAATAATAACGATTTTGCCAAAATGAAGGTATAGCTATATGTCACTAGATATTGACAAAATAGATAATTACCTTTCAGAATACGAATGATATTTTACAAGATTGTAAAAAGTGTCAGAAAAGTAGGAGACAAGTATGGCTTTTAAAGATAAGTATTGGAAAACTGGTGTTGAGGATATCTTTGCCTATAAAGGCAAGAAGTATAATGGGGAATATCCTACATTTAGAGAAATGTTAGAGATAACTGAAGAAAGGTTTCCAAATAATGAAGCTTTCAAGGCTATCGTTCCTGAGAAGATTACATTTACATATAAAGAAGCACTCAAGAAGATCAGAGAGGTTGCTTATTACCTTATTGCATCTGGTGCAAAGAAGGGTGATAAGATTGCCGTAACAGGTAAGAACAGCCCGGAGTGGGCAATTGCATACTTTGCAATCTCTTTTGCAGGTTGTACAATCGTTCCTCTCGATTACTCACTTCATATTGAAGATATGGAGAAAATCCTCACTTTTGGTGATGTTGACAGACTCTTTATTGATGGAGAGAAAATCAACGACATCGATAAAGATGGAAAGCTCTTCAAGGAGAAGATTTCCCTTGAAAAGGATGGCAAGGGCCATAAATATGTCTTGGATCT
>JALFYG010000216.1 GCA_022784805.1 Spirochaetales bacterium | reverse complement strand
GGTCATTTATTGATGTCTTGATTTTGATTGTTACATTTTCATTGTTATTCATGATTTTATCCTCCATTAAAACCATAACAATAAAAAAAGGTGCCAAACAGGGGCAAAAGAGGACACTTTTTCACTTTTTTCAAGAATTTTTCATAAACAGGTTCTATAAACCTGCCTGCACTTCATTTTTAAGATCGTAATTTAGTGGTGTTTTCTGAGACTATAAATAGAGCTAAAAAACCAAAAGATACTGTAAAAAAGACTTTGTTTCTGATCTCAGCTTCAAGCGATATCAATGTTGTTATCAATAAGATAATTCTTGATTTCTTCTATTTCCAAAGGAGAGAACCATTTTGTTTCTTTGAATGATGAGAAGAAAGTCATTTGGCGCTTAGCATACTTGATTGATGATCTTACGATCATATCCTTTATAATTGATACAGAGCACTCTCCGCTCTCCAAGGCATCAAACCACTCTCTGTACCCTATCCCTTGCATTCCAGGCCAAGATAGAGAAGCGCCCATAGAGAGAAGTTTCTTCATCTCTTCTATTGCTCCCATGTCAAACATAATGTCTACTCTCTGCTTGATTCTCTCGTCCAATATGGATTTATCTCGTTTGAGACCGATAATCACAAAGTCTATATCATCCCTGACGCTATCAGAAACAGAGAAAGAAGAGAGAGGGCGATTTGAATCCTTTATTACTTCCAGTGCCCTTGAGATACGATAGCGGTCGTTTCTATTAATCTTCTCAGCGGCAACTGGATCAAGGGAATATAGCTTTTCATAAGCCTTGTCGAGACCTATCTCATCGATCTCTCTTTGTATCTCTTCCCTTGTCATTGGATTTGAAACAGGTGTGGTGGATGGACCATACAGCAGCTCTTTGAAATAGTAAGCGGTTCCACCGGTAATAAGAGGAATCTTTCCTCTTTCATTTATTTCTTTGATGAGAGACTCCGCATCATTACAGAAATCCCCCGAGGTATATTGCTCCCAGGGGAATCTGATATCAACTAAATGATGAGGTATTTTCTCCATCAGCTCTTTTTCAGGCTTGGCAGATGCTATATCAAGATACTTATAGACCTGAACGCTATCAGCGTTGATAATTTCAAAGCCTGAAGAGAAGAGTTCTTCTGTAAGAGCAGTCTTACCTACAGCTGTGGGGCCGAAGACCACCACAGCCTTATCTTTAGAGGTCTTCCTTCTCAACGTCGTATTCAATTTCGCCGTTAAGGGCACGGGAAAGAACTACGGAAACAACCTTGTCTCCATTTCTTTCGATTTCCTTCTTCTTATCTGTTGCACTGTAGATGTTGGCCTCCTTAATGGCGACACAAGTCATCTCGTATACGTTGGTTTCATTGTCGATAAGTTTATCAAGTGGAATGTTCAAAGCCAAATCTCCTTATCATTATATGTAAGCTTTACTATTCTATGTAAAACTCCCCTTTCAATCAACAACCATATGTAATTGTTTTTACTCAAGAGAGTAATAATTACTGAAAGAAGTACAAAGAAATAATAAGCATTATTCTTCAGGTAGGAAACCTATTATTTAGATCTCTTCTCTACTTCCTCAATAATGAGGGATACAATCTCCTCTGGAGTCTTATCATCAGTGGCGATGATAAGGTCAGAACACTCTTCAGGCTTACTGTTGTCGATACCGTAGATGATCCTATAACGGTTAGTATCGTTCTCGTCCCTTCTTACGGTCTCCTTGTATCTCTCTTCAAGGCTGCCGCCTTCCCTGTTGAAGACTCTCTTGGCTCTTGTTTCAGCTGTAGCTGTAAGATATACCTTCAAGTCAGCTTCCTTCAGCATCCAGATAGCCAAACGGGACGCAAGGATACAATCCCTCTTTTCCATAGCCATCTCAACCTGGCGTCTGTCTAGTTCCTTGTCTATTTCATAGTCGTCTTCAGCCATACGACAGAATGCCCAGAAGTCTACGCCTCTCTCCTGTGCCATCTGACGGAATGTAAAGTTAACCATAGGATAGCCAAGTCTCTGGGAAAGAAGAGTAGAAACCGTGGTGTTGCCACATCCGCTTTTACTTGATATTGCTATTCTCATTCTATGTTCCTCGCTTGTTCCCTTATATCTTCAAGGGCATCTTTCATCTTTACAACTTCCAAGTTTATCTCAACCATCTGGCTCTTACTTGCAGTTGTGTTTATTTCCCTGTTCATCTCCTGGCATAAGAAGTCCAATTGCTTTCCTACGCTTTCATTGCTTTCAAGAAGCTTGTCATACTGGGAAAGATGAACCTTAAGCCTTGAGCACTCTTCGTTGATGGAATATTTCACGAGGAGTGCCGCAACCTCACTTAAGAATCTTGGGTCATCCTTTCCCTTCTCTCCCAAGAGCTCTTCATATTTCTCCAAGAGTATTCTCTTGAAGTATTCTTCCATCTCATCTTTCTTGCTAAGAATAACTTCCAGAGAAGCCTTGAACTTCTCTCCAAGCTTCTCCAAGTCTTTCTTAGTACCCTCGCCTTCCCTTCTCTTGCTCTCGTCAAGCATCTTCAAGGCTTCTCTTACTGCTTCCTCCACTCCTTCTCTATAGAAGTCTTGGTCTACAGTTCGTGTGTTTGATATTACTCCTTCGAGTGTCGTGTAGAAGCCTGCGTCTGGGAGCGCTGCTCCAGTGAGAGAAGAAATGCGATCAATGGAGTTTTTATATTGGGATAATAGATTCTCATCCAACACAAGCTCGGTTGGTGTGGAGAGAGTCTTAAGCTTCATGGAAACATCCAAGTGACCACGACTGGAGACTTTTCTTATCTCTCCATCTACATATGTTTCATAAGAAGACAAGAGAGGATTTATATTATGGGAAATATCAAGATACCTATTGTTATAGCTCTTGATCTCGACTTCCAAGATATAGTCGCTGGACTTATATATACTGTGGCCGTAGCCTGTCATGCTCTTCATTCTATTCTTCCTCGGTATTGTTAATGGTGACCACTTCTCTTTCGCTTTCTGTCTTTATAGTCCTGATAAGAGAGATGGCCTCTTCCTCTGTCTTGGCTATGGCCACACCTGAGAGATGTTTTGTGATAGGAGAATATATAACCTTCTCAAAAGCCTTCTTCAGATCTAAGACAGCTTTGTCATCATAGCTATAAAGAATAATTACAAAGTAAGCGTCACATAGGAGTTTTGCCCAGCCAGAGGGATCATTGAGTATGTTAATTCCTGGGTAAAGGGCAACAATCTTTCCAGAGAGAGAAGCCTTCTCACTCTTGAATTCATCTTTTGACCAAATGGATAGTATTTTACCTAGCCTTAAAGAAAATGAGGGTGCACTGCAGTGCATCCTCATCTCTTCCGGCATAGTCTTTTTTTTCTTGCCGAACATAAAGCCTATTTAAAAGTTACTTTGAGAGCTTGGCGTTGCACTCTTTGCAGATCTTGACCTTAGCTCCGTCAACTTCCTTTTCATAAAGGCACTTGACAGCAGTTCTCTTACAGATAGGGCATTCTGCTCTTCCGTTGTTGAACTGATCTCTGATGCCACTTCCTCTATGTGCTTTGGACATGTCATTCTCCTTGTTTGTTAATTAACTATGTTAGAATAGTTGAATCTGTGCCTTTCGGTCAATAGTATTGTTTCCATTAAGAAAATGACTTTCTAGGCTTAAAATATCTATTCTTGCCATTGGCTCTTGAAACAATGATTACACCAGGGATTTTCTCTGTCTCTTTGGCAAAAGAGGAGAGGTTATCAAAGAAGCCCATCCACTCTCCTCCGTCATGAGGAACATCAAGCTGGAAGTCACCGTTATCGCTGAGATGCATTGATAGGTTCTCCGGCATCTCAATGACCTTGGCCTCGATATTTGGAATCTCAACTTCATCCATGGCCTTTACAACCACATGATAGTCACCATTCTTATGCCAGATAATGTGGACAAAGGTATCATTCTTGTCCATCTCCTCATGTCTGAGGATGAAGTAACACATATCAGGGAATGATGCCATTGTCAGGTCGTCCAGTGGTGTCATATGGAACATCTTGTCCTCAATGTCCTCTGAGTAATAATAAGAGACGCTGTCAGCGTATCCACGCTTATTCAACAGTTCCTGATATCCCTTGATATACTTTTCAAGTTTCTCCATTAAGTCATAGTCTTTCTCTTCTTCAGTAAAGACATGATATTTGAAGTGAGATATTGGCTGAAGATGGTTATCTGATTCATAAAGATATTTAAGATCCATCTCATCAAAATCCATGACAATATATAAGCCACCATGATTCTCTGGCTCTGTAAGAATACCGCCGCCTTTTTTTAGATTAGATTGGTTTTCAAGTGTCTTTTTCATTTTTCCCTCCACATTTACTTATGGTTATAACACTGTATGTTAAAAGGCGAAAGTAAAAAATGCAACAGAATGCAACAGATAGATTATTATCTATTTCGTTCACAAAGAAATAATATAGCTTCAAGATCGTTTGATTATTCCTTAATTAAAGAGACACAAAAGGTAAAACACATCGTAGTCTTTATAGATTCTCCAACGAGTACAACGCTTCTCCGTCTATGAAAGTATCAGGATAAGACTGGGTATCAAAAGAAAAGGCTGAAGAAGAAACAAAGCCATAAGAGGAGATGTCCAATTGAGGGATTTCTTTCATCTTTTTTCTTTCTTCTTCATACAAACTTTTGTCCATCGGTTTCTTCAGATACTTTGCTTCAAATACTTTGTAGCTTCCATCATTTAACTTTAGAACACAATCAAATTCCCCATTCTTGTGTTTTTTGGGGTCATCATACCAGTATGTACCTATATCTTGGGCAGAAGTACCGACAGTAAGATAGAAGTATTCCTTGACTATTCCTTCAAAACGCTTTGAAACAAAAGTATCTAATGAAGGCTCTATCATAGTTTTATAAAACTCAGAAGGCTTTGTGCGTAATATCATGGCTTTATATGGCTCTATATACGTAAAGTAAAATCTCAACAGATTGTCCTTAATCTCATAGAATGTTTTCTTCCTGTCGTTCTTTCGGTTTATGGGACTAAGCTTTTCAATAATTCCCATACTCATTAGTCTTTTGAGACTCCTATCAAGAGTTCCTGATACATCTTCACTCATCAAGTTTTCTATCTCACTATATCGCATTCTTCCGTTTCCGATGCGATATAACAGCTCTGATGGGATCCCGCTACGCCCCGCTTCCATAAAGAGTACGTTCTCTACATTATTTCTGACATAACTACCTTCATCCAAAAGATTATCAACTATGTTGTCAAAGAGAGACTTATCTTCATCAAGCATTTTCAGAACAAAAGGATACCCACCAAAAACAGAATAGAAAGCAATCTTGTCTCTTACTGATATCCCTGGATAAAACCTTGCCGCCTCCAGGTATGAAAAAGGCTTCAGTTCAATTAATCTGTCAAATCTGCCGAATAATGGATTTCCATATTCCAGCATTTCTTTCATGACTGTAATATAAGATCCGGATAGTACTAATGTAATTTCCCCCTTCGTCATATCAATAATTCGTTGCATGTATGAGTCAAGGACTCCATCTGGAAGCTCTTCTCTCATATAAGGATATTCATCGATTACAAGGACAATATGTTTATCTCTACACTCTCGCTTTATCGCTTCAATTATTTCAAAGATATCTCGTATATTCCGTACATATGAAAGATTGAGAACCCTTGCTACTTCTCCTGCTAGAAGTTCTAAATTATATGTATATGTTCCTTTGACACACTCATAGTAAATTACAGAAGAGGGATCAAGAGACGAAAGAACATGATTGATCAAAGCCGTCTTTCCCACACGTCTCGGACCATAAATACATATGCCTTTTGCATGATCAGCAATGGAATTCTCTAATAGTCTTACTTCTTTCTCTCTTCCAATAAATATAGCGTCTTTCTTCATATAGGTATTATAAAATATTATTAATGATTTTACAATCAAATATGATGGCATCATTTTTGATGGTAAAAAAGCAAGAAATCAATAATGGCTCATACTTATTTTTCGCCAACCTACATCAACTTAATACTTACAAGTATTTTTTAGATATAAGGCTATTTCAGATATTCTCTCCATGAGGAACAGAGTATTCAGGCATCAATTCTTCATTAATAATCTTCAGCATCTTTTTAAGTTTATCTACATCTTCCTTGGGAAAGCGCTTAAGTACTCGGTCAACGACAGTATTTAGATAAGAATAGCTGATATTGAATTCATCTATATATTTCTGAGTAGGCTCCAAGTAATACTCTCTTCTGTCCTTAGTGGACTGGACCTTATTGAGATACCAGGACAACTATGGTTTATACATAATCACTCAATGTCTTCTATTCCATATTTACTATACATAGAGAGTATCTTTGCATAGAATCCTTTCTTTCCCATAGCTTCTCTAAATGAAATTGTCTTTGTCTTATTCTGGACTTTTAAAGATTCCATCTCTTTTTCGCACTCTTTATATAGGCGCTTAATATCAGAGTGCATCTTTCTATATTTCTCTAATTCGGTATCACTCACTTAGAGCCTCCAAAGCTGCTTCTAGTGTTCTATTGGACATAGCCTCAGTGTCTTCCTCTTCAGAGAAAGAGAAATCTTTCTTCACTCCTGTACACCAGTTGATTGAGTAACAGAGAGCTGCCATCTTAATACCTTTTTCCAGCATCAGAGTCATCTCGCTTCCTCCAGTCATGCCTACAACATCTCCCCCTAGTATTCTATAAGCATTGACTTCTGCTCTGGTTTCAAATCTTGGGCCATTAGTGGTGACATATATGACATCCTCTTTTGCAACAGACAGAGCTTTTTTCAGTTTCTTAGAGAGATTCTCGTCAAAAGGATTAGAAACTGAAGTATGCTTCACGCTCTCATCAAAGAAAGTGATGTTTCTTCCTGAGAAGTCCATATAGTCAGAGAGTATTCCATACTCCCCCATTCCAACTTTATCTGTAATGGAGCCAACGCAATATATTCCGACGACACTATCTACTCCAAGTAAGCTTAATGCCTCAATATTTGCCATATAGTTTATCCTATGGGGAGGAAGAGAGTGATTTCTCCCGTGTCGAGGAATAATGACTATATCGTTATAGATGTAATACTCTACTTCTCCATATTTTGTTTGGATAACATGGGATTCTTTTCTGATTTCTTCGATTTTATCGACACCTGTTCCTGCAACAATACCTTTCATGGCTTTATAGTACCACATAGAGCAACAACCTAAAATACACTCATTCTTCACCCAATGTATGAAACTTTTATTGCCCCAAAATAGAAGAAGGATTACATTATTTCACGATAACAAACAAAGGAGAGATATTAATGAAGACAGTCAAAACTACAGCAGTTCTTCTTATGCTCGTCATGTTCACAGTATCTTCTCTTTTTGCAACAGGTGCAAAAGAGATCATCGAACAAGAGAACAACCAAGAGTTGGTCGCAGAAATCGTTGAAGAAATCAAGGAAGACAGAATCCACTATGGAGAAGTCAATAAAGAAGATATGTATTCTTCTTTCAGCTATGCATATGGCTATGTAATCACAAAGGATCTTATTTCTCAGGGAATCAGCCTTAATGGTGCATATTGGCTCAGAGGTATTGCAGATGTCCTTGAAGGATCAGAAACTCCTCTTATCGATACAACAGAGATGTCAACAATCGTTGATGATTATGCTACAAACTACTATGCAGCAGGGCTCAAAGATGAGCCAGGAGATATGTTCACCAAGGATGAAATCCTTGCTCTTGCAGCTCCAGAGTCCCTCCTCGATAAGTTCTCATACTCCTATGGTGTCATGTATGCCATCCAGCTCTATTACTACAATGGCCTCGACATCACAGAACCTGAGTTCATGGAAGGCGCAGCAGACGCTCTCTGGGAAAACCCAAATCAGATTATGACAGAAGATGAGATGACAGCAGCCATCAATACATACGCAGAGTATCTTGATAAACTCTATGAAGAGTATGTCAAAGAACTTGCAGCTTCTAACCTTACAGCAGCTGAAGCTTTCCTCGAAGAGAATAAGGCTACAGAAGGAATCATCATTCTTCCTTCAGGAAACCAGATGCTTATCGTAAGCGAAGCTGAAGAGCTTGGCGCTACTCCTACTTCAACAGATTCTGTCGTCGTAGACTATGACCTCTTCCTCTTGGATGGAAACCAGTATGATACAGGAACAGATGTAACATTCAACCTCCAGTCACTTATTCCAGGCTTTGTCGAAGCAGTAACAAACATGAAGGTTGGACAGGAAGCTTATGTTTATATCCATCCTAACTATGGTTATGGTGAGAGTGGATCATCAACAATTGAGCCTAACGCTCTTCTTATCTTCCGCATCAATCTTAAGTCTATTGCAGAATAAAAGAGAAAACTCTTTCTTTTGGGGGACAAAATGTCCCCCAATTCTATTTATCTCCCCCTCTTTTCTGCTATACTCCTATGCAATAAAGGAAGTTTAGAAAATGGCAGAAAAGAAAACTGGTTTCATGGCTGAATTCAAGAAATTCATCATGCGTGGTAATGTCTTGGATATGGCTGTAGGTATGATTGTAGGCGCTGCTTTCACATCTATCGTACAGTCCGTTGTAAAAGACATCTTTAATCCTATTATTGGTCTCTTGATCGGATCTATCGACTTTCAAGAGCTTAGAATCATTCTCAAGCCTGCTACTGATACAGCAAGTGAAGTTGCTATCAGGTATGGCGCTCTCATTCAGAACATCATTCAGTTCCTTATCACAGCTTTCGTTCTCTTTGTAATCATTCGTTCAACAAATAGATTCAAAGAAAAGAAAGAAGCAGAAGCTAAGGCTAAGGCTGAAGCTGAAGCAAAAGCCAAGGCTGAGGAAGAGGCTAAGAAGCCAGTTCCAGTTCCTGAAGACATCGCTCTCTTGAGAGAAATCAGAGACGCTCTCCAGAACAAATGAGGATTATGCGGGATAGGCTGAAACCTATCCCCTTTTCTTTTCTTAATCTATCTTACATCTTCACTTAATTCACACTTCCAGTTGTTACCTTTGTATTAGGAAATTTGTTTATTATATCGGAGGGATACGATGAAGAAATCTCTGTTAATACTATTATCCATTACGCTTACTCTCCTTCTCTTTTCCTGTGCCACAGGAAAAGAAGCTCCAAGAGCTGAAATCGGGGGTGAGATAACTCTTATTGGCACTACACCAGGCTTGGGCGTAGAAGTTGTCATTCCTTTTGATTCATCAACAGAAAAAGTAATTACGGAAGAGCCAGAACCAACTGTCATTGAGAAAGAAGTGATTATTGAAGAGATCAAGGAAGAGACTCCAGAAGTCTCTAAGCCAGAAGAGACACCAGAGACTCCTTCTCCTCTTGAAGAGACTGTAGCACCAGAAGTCAAAGAAGAAGAAAAGACAGTTGAACCAGATGAAACAAAGGAAGAAATAGAAGTAATCGAAGAAGTAAAAGAGGAAACTACTCCTCAGGTCGTCGAGTTCTCCCCTGTTGATACTTCAGACATAATCTCTGCATTCAATTATGCCTATGGTTTAAAGACCATGGATGACATTAAGAGTGAGAACATCTCTCTTAATGCCAAATACTTTGCAAGAGCAGTAATCGACGCATCAAAGGGTGCTGTACCAGAGCTGATCGCTACCCGTGAGATCCAGACCACAATAGATAAGTTTGTTCTTGAGTATTATTACGAAGGAAAGACATTCCTTCCAGGAGAGAGGCCAGAGAACATCACAGAGCTCTTGTCTCTTGAGAAGCCTTCTAACTTGGAAGAATCATTCAGCTACGCTTATACATTCTCCATCACAAGAGAGCTTATTGATGGCGAAGTAGATATAATGGCAGAGCCATTTATCCTTGGTGCCTTGGACTCCCTCTTAAACTCAGAGCGTCTCTTCGATAAGACAGAGGAAGAGAAAGCCATTAATGCTTATATCACATACCTTAACGAGCAATACTTAAAAGAGATCGAAGAGAAGGGAGAAACCAATTCAGACAGGGCAAAGGTCTTCTTAGATAAGAATGCATTAAGAGATGAGATTACTGTCCTCGACAATGGTATCCAGATAGAAATACTTGATGAAGACGAAACACTGGGAGATCACCCTACTCAGTATGATACTGTCTTAGTCGATTACAATATGTATGTAATGGACTATGACACAGAAGACCTTGAGATCATTGATGCTGATTACTACGCAGAACTGAGACTAATGGAAATAGATACTGCACTGCAATCATCTATCGTTGCTCTTCGTGTTGGACAAGCAGGTAGAGCCTGGATTCCACCAGAGATGCTATATGAGGACAGAAACATCGATGGCATAGAGCCTAACTCTATTATCGTCTACGATATTGCTCTACACGATATTCTTTAAACATAAACACACTGACTTATGACGGCTGAAATATGCCGTCATTTTTATATCTTCATACCCAAAATGTAATCAATGAGATGATTAGGTTTAACTCATTGATGAGGAAATCAATTTTAATTCAGCAGATGCATCAAAAGACTGCAAATATCAACAGTCAGTTTTACATGCAAAGTATCTCACCAAACAAAGAGATTATACTCGAAGCCAAAGGTAAGTATTTATAGAGAAAGTTATTGGATTTATGCTTAGCATATAAGGGCACTGTCGATAGACGGTGTTACCTGTTAGAATGGAAATCCCGCTCTAATTGTGGTTGTGGCGGGATTTTTTATGCTAGTAGTTCAATAAAAAAGTCATGACACTTTTCTAGATGGTTCGCATCTCAATCTTTAAATTTGATTGCTGCACAAAAGAGCACTCTTCAAGTTCATCCAAGACGTCAGCTCTCTTATCTTTACTCACAGAGTTCTCAATAATTGATTCGATTGAAATCGGCATCGAAGAACCATGAGGATTCTTCCATTCGCCAAGGCTGCGACAGCAGCTTTCTAGTTCTTCTAGATTATAGTCCTTGAATCTTTCATACACATTACTCAATGTTTCCATGTAATATCTAGAGAGCTTTTCGTAGTGTTTTATTGGATAAGATATCTCGACTAGATTCCCATTGGTTCTTATGTGTTTCTTCCACTCTACTCCTGAGTTCCATCTTATACAATCAAGTATATTGGATGGAGCAGGTCCATCAGGCAAGGATATGTACGAGTCAGTCGTTATTGAGTCATGTCCATTGGACATTGAATATCTATCAGCAAGATAAAGCATCTTTATGACTTTCATGCAACTCATATTGCCTCCATTTAAACTTAGGAGGAACACCATCGCTTCAGTTGCCTGTTTCTCGTCGAAAATGAACGATATCATTTTATGTCTTTACTCCAAATCTATACCATTTCAGACCGTTTCTGAAATGATGTCGTTTATTACTTTACCTACGTTACTGGTAATTGCATTCAAAGCGAGATCAATATTTTGATTTATATTTGATTCTTCTTTTATTGCTGTTTGAATGTTTTCCACCAAATCACCTACCCTGGGGTTTTCTTTAGGATTTATTTTACTAATAGAAGAAAAATGCCTATCAATAAATCTCCTCTTTGATTTCTTTTTGTTTGCTATTATTTCGTTCTCATAAGGTTTGATATGTTTCTTAAATACGTCTTCATAATGCAAAAGCAAGAATAGTTCAAAACTTGGGTTGGTAACAGCAAATATGTTTTCGCCTTTCTCTTCTATCAGTTTTTTATACTGCTCCCCTTTGTTTCCTCTCTTGAATACATCGACATCAAACACAATGGTGATTTTATCATGCTTATGATCAAATCTCAGAGTAGAATCAGCTTTGAGTCTATTAGCAAAATCGATTAACCTCTTTGGATGAGAATTTTTTTCTTCTCCTTCTGGTTTTTCCATCAACTGAACATCAATCATTGGATGAATACCAAGTTCTTTTTTCAGATCTATCAATCTAGTGAAATACCATCTTTCTGTATTCTGACCTTCACATACAAAATATACTTTCTAAAAGGCTCAATCTTTGGATTAATATCAGCAGAACGTTTATTCCAATTTGTATAGCATCTAATTCCGGACATTATTCTTCCTCGTAAGCAAACTTTTTAAAAACAGGAACAGCTCCATATCTTCCTTCAAGATATGCCTTGCTGAGTTTTTTATCATACCTTTCTTTAAATCTGTCTAAAGGATATAAAGTGCTGTTATTATCATTGTCTCGTTCAACAAACCAAATCTCATCTCTCCTAAAGATATCTTGATCCATAATCATTGATTCATGTGTTGTGAAAACTAACTGAACTTTTTCTTTAAAGTGCAATTCATTAAACAACTGTAAGAAATGCTCAGTCATCTTAGGGTGGAGACTTCTTTCCAGCTCATCAACAAAGAACACTGTATCATCTGATTTCTTTAAAAGAATATCAATTAGGTCAAATAGTCTGATTGTTCCATCTGATTCTTCATCAAAACAAAAATCACACATTGAATTACCATGTGTCATTTTTATTGTTTTAGCGTTTATTCCTCCGGACAAATTCATTTCAACACAAAAGAAAGCTTTATCTGCTCGTCCTGATATCTTGGCTGGAAGCGAAGGGAAGTCTTTTCTAAATCTAACTAATTTTTCGTTAATTGACTTCAGTACTTGAGTAGGAAGCATTCTCTTAAGCTCATTCTCATCAATTTCTTTTATTCGTATATCACTTACACCAGTATCGAAAGTCTTAATCAAGTTGGTGATATCTGGAAGAGAATCCATATTATGGTATTGCTGGAAGTTTAAAAATTTAGAATGAGGAGTAATTATAACAATACCATCAGTTATTGCCTTGTAAATTGTATTAAATGCATCAAACCCATTACTTAGCTTTTTACCTCTATTCATTTCACTGAGAAACAGTGACGTCGTATTGTTTTCAAAATCCGAAGAATAAGTATCGAACCTGCCCTTCTCTTCAACAGAAAGATCTATTCCCTTTCCAAGTTTGGGTTTCTTTTCCATTTCTCTCTCAAAGATACAAGTTCCATTTCCGCTTAGATTAAGCTGATACAACCATTCACCTGTAATTTTTCTTTCATTTAGGATGGTGCTAAAACCATAGGCATAGAATTTACCTTCTATCTCAATTTGAATTTCGAATACACTATCTCTGTTTTCATTACCATCTTTATTTCGGCAATAAAGCCTTGACGGATCTATAGGCAGGCCATTGTAGACAACGTCCACAAAGAATGAAACAGCATCAATCAGATTGCTCTTTCCAGATGCATTTGCTCCATATATGACAGCATTTTTTAAAACCTTTATATTCTTTGTAACAGCAATACGATGGTCAGGCTTAACTCGTATTTTTGAAGACGAAACCAAATTCAATTCAGCAGATGAATCAAAAGACTTAAAATTCTCAACAGTGAATTTTGTTATCATGCAACCTCCAAAACATATATATAAGATATATACATAATAAATCGATAAAACGACAAATCTCTTAATTACTATTCTTAATATAAGCTATTATACAGGATTTTTAAAGTATTTGACGATTTTTTCGTCAAATTTACAACATTCAATTATATTTACGAAGAAATATTACCAAGAATAAGACGTCTGCTTTACAAGTTGTCAAAAGACTATCTATTAAGTAGTAGATTCAAATGTAGAAATATTTCTTGCTAGCAGACAAAAAGCATTGAACTCCATAGGTCATACTATAGAGTCCAATCAGAATTCATTAACAATCTATCTATTAAGAATAGAAAACCTACAGAATAAACCTTACAGTCTTAAAGGCCACAGGAGTTGAGCACATAACGCCTCTTTTTATCTCACTGTCACCAGAGTATGCAAGAAATCTTCCAGGAGAAAGCTTAAATACAGCTCCATCTAGTGATATCATCTCTTCTCCTTCCAATACTATTTCAAGAACAGTATGAGAAGGGAATGTCTCTCCAGGGAAACCTTTCTCACTAGAGAGATGAGCTGAGACTCTATAGTATGTCTCACCCTTCTCTCTACATTTATATTCCCCGATATCATCGTCATATGGCTTGGAGTGATCCATTACAGAGATGACATCATCCATATGAGGGATGACAGAAGTATATGTTTCAAGTTGATCAAGTACATCAAAGACAAGCACTTTCTTACCTCATAAACTCATTTTCATTAAGAATAGTAAAAACTACTCCGAAGGTAGCACTCATACTCATTCTCCAGCCATTGTTCTTTAAACCTTCTAGTCCATTAGAGAAATCTAATGGCTTCACGGCTCCCAAGTCAATTCTGAAATAGTAGGCATCATATCTTTCCATCAAGCCTATTCCAAGAGAAATAGAGTGCTGGTTGAAGTTATCATAAGTACCCTTTTCCTTCTTACCATATTCAGCAAGGGCATCACCATTACAGAGATGATAGCGTCTGAAGTTATAAAGAGCATAGGCATTGAAAGATAGATATCTTTCCTTTGCCATGACAGTCATATACCTCAGCCCTATGGAAGCATCTATGATGCTGTCTGTAAGGAGGCTGTAGTATTTATCAGAAGAGGAGTAGAGGGTATCTCCATCATAAAAGCCCATAACTCCGCCATATCCAAAGCATCCTGTCACTCCCAGTCCTATATCAGCCACAGGAATAAATGTAGCTTCGATAGTCGGTACAAAGCCTGAGATATAAGAGGTGCCAGTCGCATCTGATTTATAACGAGAATTACCGTTAAGAAGAGCTTTCTCTTCCTCTCCCAAGTAAAACTTACCCCACTCTACTCCTCCTCCAAAGAAGAACTGAGGACGAGCAGAAAGAGATAATATAGAGAAGATAACTATCACTAGAACAACAACACGCTTCTTCATCTGGAGTAACCTCCAAAGGCGTATCCTGCTCCCACTGTTACAGAGAACATAGATGGCAGATCTTTTCTTCCTATGAAGTAATCACCCTTAAATGGGAACTTCACAAACTCTGATGAGTACAAGAGAGATATCTTTAAGTAGATATAATCATCGAAGTAAAGATCTGCACTTGGCTCAAGGGCCAAGCCAAGAGATATTGCTTCGTAATCATAAGTGGAGATCACGCCTTTGGCAGCAAACGATATATCTATATAATCCCAAGGGCGGGAGCGGAATATAATACCGCCAGAGAGCCCGATATAAGGCTTCCTTCCAAGAGATAACCCATTCTCTGCGTCAGCGCTTCTGAATGGAACATCTAATGTTAGTCCAGCAGTAGCACCAAACTTGGATCCAAGATCCTCGTTCTTATAGGCATCCATGCCTACCTTGAGAATAACACCTTCTCTATTGGCACTATTACTCTTCTTAGGGATAGTAAGAGAGTTTGTAATGGCATCCACTCCTATCGTGGAGTGAAGATACAGGGAAATAGTGTCATAGTTCTGAGCGTTATTGGCAGCAAAGATTGAGAAAGAAATAGAAAGTATAAGAATAACAGTAATTATTTTTTTCATATCACACCCTCACCTTTGTGCCCAGTGCATAACGTAGTCCTGGATTTCTATTGTAGAGATCTTTATATACAAATCCCACTTCTCCATAGAGAGAGAACATGGAGAAGATATTGAAGTCTAATCTAGCGCCAATGCTTCCAACAAAGCCGTTTCCACCTTCTGTTCCATTTATTCCACCGCCAAAGGCAAACGCCATATCGTTGAAGATGGTGATAGTTGGATAAAGATCCTTCTTTATCTGGAAGCCATTTATTACCAGAGACGTAGTGTTAGCCACAATGATATGGGAAGAAGGAACATCTGTGTTCCATACCCTTCTCTCCACAGCATATTGAGGAATATCATTACCCCAAGCTCCGATTGCATCAAACTCAGTCTCTATATAGACGCTGAGAGCATCTAAGCCTGTTGTAGGACCAAATGACATCTGGCTCATCTCTAAAAGTGTAAAGGCTGCTCCAGCGTTAAGATAGAGAGCAACGTAGTTGGAATCAAAATTATCATGGAATGGCATCCAAGATGGCATATACTTGATTACTGCGCTTCCCCATAAGCCATCTTTGGTCATCTCTGTCTCTTCTTTCCAATTAAAGACAGCAGAGAGCCCGAATCCTGTATGAGCCATCATTCTCTTTCCTTTTACTTCAGGAACATACTTATAAGAGCTGTATTTGTCTTCGAAAGAATGAGTACCTTGTAAGTAATTAAGGAAGACTCCATCTGTATTAACTGGATTATCGAGCCAAGTAAAACTCTCATAAGCGTTCTCATAGTCACCATAGATAGAGAGATGAACAGAAAGAATATCTTCATCCAAATATGGCTCACTGATTATTGCCTTGGAGAAATCAATATCAAAGTAAACATAGTGGATTTGATACAATGAGGATGCTCTCTCTCCCTCAGAGAGAACCTCTCCTGTCTCTGGATTAACCTTTAAGAGTCTTTCTTTTATTCCTGAGTTGAAATCGAGGTTTAAAGAAAAACCATTATCTTTCAACACTGCAGGAAGCGCTGTCTTATATCTATACTCAGCCTCCAATGGGAAGAACCCTCCAAAGAAGCCTCCGTTTCCCTCACAGGAGAATAAGTGGGCATCACTGGATACAGATAGTATCGAGGAAGAGAATGATACAGCATACAGGGAAACCTGCACTAAGAGGATAAGAACTATAAGTAATGCTTTTTTAATATTCTTCATTCTTCTCCTCCTAGAAATTAAAACTCATGTAGACTTCACCGCTGGCACTCCAGAGGGAACTTGTCGATGAAACACCTTTGGCAAGGTATCTTGTTCCCGAAACAGAGAAAGACACAATACCAAAGAGGTTAAGATAACCGGAAACAGAAACATTGGATTCATATGAAAGATAGAAACCACTATTCTTCATATTGGCCACCTGGCCAAAATAAAGATAGTTATTGTATGTAACTGATGCTGAGACAGATGTTGACGAGTCATAGAGCTGAGGGCCAGCAAAGCTAATGGAGATAGAATCAGAGAATAATCCTTTAAGTCTATTTGAGTTCAACTTCTCCTTAGGAACAATCTTACCGAAGGTATAAGAGAGAGTATTGGAGTGGGATGCAGTAATACTAAGCCATCTGAGATTAATAGACTGGGTAGTGTCCTTGATCTTAACACTCTGGCTTGCTGTTCCACTGATCTTATAGTAGTCACTAAGTCTGTTGCCATTTGAAATAAAGTTTAAGAACCACCATGGTCCCATCTCAAATCCAACGGAAACATTCATGCTATCTAAGCCTTCGACTTTATAAGAACGAGATAAGTTCACCCCGATATTTGCTGTGAAGTTATTTCTATTGCCATAGAGCCATGGATAAGCGCTGATAGCGTCTTTATCATTATACTTTAGAGTTCCATCACTATTAACAAAGTAAAGATACTTATCTCCTGGAACTCCGTTAGTCAAATCCTGCATCAAGTGGGAGTATCTTGTGGATAGAGTTCCTTTTAGCGTCCAATACTCAAACTTCTGTGATAAAGACGCTGAAATAGAAGCAGAAGGCTTGAAGTAATAACGATAGTTAGAAGCTTGTTCAGAGGAAGAAGATGCAACCCAAGTTGGAGTTCCAGTCACTGGATCATATCCATAGTCCCTGTCTCTTGTTACAGAAGGAGTAAAAGAGAACTGAAGATGAGCCTTGTCATACTCATCTTCATTAAGGATAGTTATATCTCTAGTCTTGGACCAAGAGACAAAGAAAGGAAAGACTCCCTCTCCTATATTTCTTAGTCCAGTACTTGTAGAACCGAAAGACTCTTTAAATGTATCTTCTGCAGAAAACACCGTTCCAATTACAAATATCAGAACTACTATGAAAATAGCAAATCTCTTTTTCGACAACATACGCCCCCAAAAGGTGGTTATAGAATATTAGAATTCTCCTATTATGGCAAATAATCCACCCGCTTGGGGGGAAGAAAGAGCCTTTTATCTTACTTTTTCCCCCGAAATGTAGACACTGTCCAAAGAATAGTTGTCATCAAAGACGATAAAGTCTGCCATCTTTCCTTTTTCTATGCTTCCTATTTCCTTTTCTTCCCCGATAATTCTAGCTGGGTTATAAGAAACAGTCTTAAAGACTGATGGCATATCGAGTCCTGCAAGAGTTGATAGAGTCTTCACGAGTCTTATACCTGTAGCAATAGAGCCGGCGAAGCAGGATCTATCAGCGAGCTTTGCAACTCCATCCTCTATCACAACCGGAGTTCCATTATTCTTTGGCCCGAGAATACTGTCACCACTTTCAAAGCCTGCGCCTCTCATGCTGTCTGATATTCCGATGATATGCTCTCTATCTTTAAGCTTAAAGATAAGCTTCAAGAGATTCTCTGGAATATGACAGCCATCAGAGATAAGCTCAACAGTAAGTTCATCAAAGTAGAAGCCAGCTTCTGTCACTCCAAGAATCTTCCAGCTTCCTTTCTTGATCATGCTGGACATTGCACTATAGTAATGGGTAAGCATGGTCATGCCATTCTCTACGGCTTTACCTACGGTATCAAAGTCTGCTTTGGTGTGGCCGCCTGAGACAACAATACCCATACTTGATACGTCCTTAATAAACTCCATTGCTCCTTCAAGCTCTGGAGCAACTGACCATCTTTTAATCACTCCATCAGCCTTTTTAAGGACTTTCATATAGTGTTCTTTTCTAGGAGGAATAATGTATTTTGGATCCTGGGCACCCTTCTGGTCCATATTGAAATATGGGCCCTCCAAGTGTGCTCCAGGCATCCTGCATTCATTGTTTGTCCTATTCTTCTGGGCAGACTTGAGGTTATCTAGGAAATCGAAAAGTTCTTCATCAGAAGAAGTAAGAGTAGTAGGAAGACAAGTGGTTGTTCCAAAAATAGCAAGGGAGTGTGCAGCTCCATGGATATCACTCTCTTCTCCATCCATAAAATCAAAGCCACCAGAGCCATGAGTATGAAGATCAACGATTCCAGGAGCAAGATACTTTCCTCCTAAATCGATATCACTATCTTTCTCTATCCCTTCCCTGATATCTGTGATTCTCTCATTCTCAACTACAATAGTTCCTCTATCTATTACTCTATCTTTCAATACAATACGAACATTGGTAATCTTCATTAGTATTGTTCTCCTTTTTATCAAAGTATCTTCAGTGTTCTTTCCATATTACTTACTTATCTATTAACAAAGAAAAACTTGAATCAGTAAGTATATAGATAACTCCTTCTCATTTTTTCTTATGGTTAAACTCCTTAACAGAATAACCATATACAAGAATATACTCGAAAGCTCTAATCCTCAATTGAAAATGATTTCTTTCTTATACTCACTTGGAGCATATAAAAGACAAAGCCCATGCTCTCTGTAGAACATAGGCTCATTTATTTCAGAACTTTACTTCTCAAGTTGTAGAAGAAGTTGTTTAAGAAGCACTTACCGTCAGATAATAGTTTGCACTTATTGTGTTATATGAAGAATCAAGAATCATATAGGTAATGGTAACTGTCTTACCTGACATACCAGTAGGAGTATAACTAAAGGTACTTCCTGAACTCTTTGATTCACCATTAACAAACCACTGTCCACTTGTTGCTTTACCATTCACTTCTCCTGTAAAAGTTACCGCTGTTGCATCAGTTACAGTAGAAGCAGCGGTTAAATCTGTTTTTATTGTTACATTTGCATCTGTACCAGAATCAATGATGATACCACTCTCGCCTGTTCCTGGTGTAACATAATCCGCTGCTACCAAATCCAATGAATTTCCACTTCCAGTTATACTAGCCTCTGTACCACCAATTCCAATGAAAGAAAAAGTCATACCCCCTGCTTCTACAAAACTATCATTTTTATATTCTTGAAGACGAATAGTCACTGAATATGACCCTTTGCTAAATTTGTTAGCAAATTCATAATTTATTAAGCCTTCTACTGCAGTTCCATTTTCTGTGCCATTGTTATCCAAGAATGTTATGTTGCTTTTAGGAATTATCAAATCAATTACGTCTGGTCCATCTTTAGTAGAATCAGCAACAAGCTTTTTCACTGAAACCAAGAGTCTATATCCATTCTTATTATCTGAATCAGTCAATTCATTCTCTGATTCAATATACCTATTCTTACTATCAACAAGACCAACTTTTATATCTTCTATTTTTAAAGAGAAATCAGTGTTTGATGTTGAGAACATATCATTATCAAGATCAATATTTACTGTACTGGAAATAGTATTTAAGTATATCTCTTTTGAAATAATAGAACTTAATAAACTATTATAATTTTCGTCCAGGACATCAACTTCTAATGACCATTTCCCTTGAGAAAAATATCCCAAACTATTAGATGTTGCAGTAATTAACTTATAATCTTCATACTTTGAATCAAGTTCTGTTCCATCTAGCTTTTTAGGAACACCTAGACCTATAGTACTACCATAAGGATCCTTACCATAGTCAGTACTCCAAAGTGGTTCCATTTTATATAGAATATACGATGCTTTAGAAACAGAAATAACTCTAACACCTTCTGCTTCTTCAATTTCCTCAATTATTGGTTTTTCGATTATTTCTAATTGACCTTTATCATTAGTAATTGAATCTGTGCAAGAGACAAACAGAGAAAGAGCCATGAACAATAGTATAAACATAAAAAAAGCAAGTTTATTCTTATTCATTTCCTATATCTCCATTTTGATACATTAATTATATTCATAACTAATGACATGATTATGACAGTATAAAAGATTTTCCCCAGCTCAAATGAACTAGGGAAATCTTTTTTTTACAAATCAGAACATTTATTTTGTATTACCTAATTACTCGTTACTAGCCCCTGAAGATTCTGTCTGGGTTGCATTTGCTAGTTTAACTGGATCAACATAAACTTGAGCAGTAACAGTGTTAGCGAAGTAATATGTTGAAGATTCACCACCTGTTGAAGATCCAATTATAGAATAGATAGTAGTACATGTTACGTTTTTGTATCCACCTGAAGCAAATTCAAAACCGCAAGAATTACTATTATTCTGAGTTGCGTTATCCTTACCATCAGATACTGCTGTCCAATAATTTGTTACGGTATAACCGCTACCCATCATGTTTCCACTAGAATTAGTAGTATCAGAAATACTTACGTTTATCTTAGCATACTTAGAACCATCTTCTTTTGTATAATACGAAACTTGGTCAGCATTAAACTTATCGCTAGTTACATGATTAAAGTCTGTTTTGACATTTACATAGTAAGTATTAATAGAAACTTTCTCGTAATCAGATGGTTCAATGTTACCTCCAATTGTAACAGTCGCACCATTTGCCATCAAAAAGCCTTTTGTTGTACCACCAACCAACGCACCTGTTTTTTTATTATGAATAGAAACATTAACAGTATAGAAACCACTATCCAAATCAGACACTGTAACAACATAATTTCCAACATTTCCAGTTGAATCTGGAGATCTACGAATTGAGTCTGATTTTACATCTGAACCAATCTTACTGATTGAATACTTAACTTCATAATTTGAAGCCATATCATCAGACAAATCCTGCATCTTGAAATTAAATGAAATAGAGTTCTTTGCTGATGCTTCATCATTTACTGGTGCAAGAAATACTGTAGCCTTTTCGGTTGTATCATTGAAATACACATTGGCAACGCCATAGAATATTTCCTTATTCTGTGCGTTTTCAGCATTATCCTTACCATATGCCTTTACTTCAATCTGCCAAAGACCAGGTGTCACATAGCCAAGGTTTCCTCCTTCAGGATAAGTCTTGAATTCATATCTAGCATTTTGAGCATTTTTTGTACCACCATAAATCACTTCACTTGCGTTAGTGATACTCCATTTAGGTTCCATTTTATATTGAAGAATAAGTCCATCTTGATTTGTATCACCAGAAACAGTCAAGTCTCTTCCATAAGCAACATTAAGTTTTGCATCAACAAGTCCATTATTAACTGGTGCAACTTCCTGTGTACAGGAAACCACCATGAGCATAGCTGCGATAAGCAGAGCTGCAACCTTCAAAAAGTTCTTTTTCATCTTCTTCTCCTTTATCCGTATGAGAAATACCATCTTTATTTTGATGAATACATCCTAAATCATGTGATGTGACACAACTATGACAGATGTAATAAAAAAATGAATTTTCAATATTTAATTATCACTTTTAGATGTAATTCTTTAAATTATAAAGAGTTAAAACTAGAATAGAATTCATTTTTTCTTTATTTATACACCATCTGTACACAGAAAAACTTAAGAATATTGTCATATTTAGGACAACTTCTTTAGTTTTTCAGAAGAAAACAGCCCCGAAAATCGAGGCTGAAGAAGAAAAGTGAGGAAAATATCAGAAATTCCAGGATGCTCCAACAGAAAGAATCCTTACATTAGAGCTCTGGTAAGAGCTTCCACCAAGGAAGTCTCCTCTGTTAAATATTACGCTAGGAGATATTGCAATAGCGAAGCGATCTGTTAAAAATACGCTGGCATCAATCTGAGCAAGGAAAGACGGTGCCATATATACAACACCATTATAAGGTTCGATCTCTATTCCTACTCCACCTTTTATTGCTACTTCTATAGTATTGTTGGAAACAATTCTGATAGCAGGAACTAAATAGACTCCAAAGTTATAGAATCTATCATCCTCTCCTATTCTCTTTATTCCACCATTGAACGATGCAGATAATCCTAATCCAAGAATCTTATTAAGATAAGATATTCCATTGATCTCAAGACCAAAGCTGTATTCGGCATAGTAATCATCAACACCAGTGTTAGAATTTCTTACTGTTATATTTTCCTGAGGAATAATGTTTACTCTTATATTTGACTTACTATATCCACGATCTTTCTTTATTTCTGTCGCTTCAACAAAAGGAATGTATTCAGAGAACCTACTCTCTGACCAGGAAATACCATCATATGATTGCTGGATCTCGAATGTATGAGGAATTGAGACATCTGAGTCATATCTAACTTCATATGACTCATTTTCTACTACTCTCCATTCACTATCATCCATTCTATATCTGTAGAACTTTACATCTTCATCATTTCCTCTCCACTTCCAGCTGATGGTACCAGCAGAAAGGAGAGAAAGAGAAACTATTAATAAAAGAACAACAAAAAACTTCTTCATAAAAACCTCAGTTAGCTGGAATGATGTTAATACTTTCAGCTGTAGAATACAGAACTGGATTCTGCTGATTATTTTTCCAGTTCTTCATTATATCTAAATATAGAGTGTCCATAGTAAGAGAACCTTTTATTCCTGCACTATAACCACTTACAACTATTTCTCTGTCATCTTTATTGATGTAACTTGTTGTTTTCAGGGAATGACACCAACCAAGGTTACTCAATAACTCCAAAGTAAAGTATCCATGAGTTTCAGTGGTACCGTCAGAAAGAATAACCTTTCCACCATCAGCTGCAACTTCTCTTGCGCTGGCAGAAGCAAGAACTGTTATTTTGCTCATGTCATACCAAAGTTTGCCAAAGATATCCTTGAGAGAAGAAGCAAAATCATTAGGATGATTATTGTTCTGAGGATCTGTCATTCCAGCAACATTGCCAGGAATAGTAGGATTCGAAGGATCCATCATTCCAGAGTAACAGGAATCAAGTATCACGATAGATCTGCATTTAAGAGTATACAAAGCATTCAGAATATCAGTAATGCTAAGTTTACTATATGAAGTACTGTCATTTCCTGTTGCAAGGAACATCTCTCCACTCTGGCCAGTCTGTCCGTGTCCAGCATAGAAGAAGATAAATAGATCATCAGAATCTAGATCCTGATTCTTAATCATCTTTATGACGTTGTCTTTATTTGGATAGAAGTCATCTGAATAAGGAACGGTGTATCCTTCCTGGATCATGTATGTTAAGTCACACTCGATTCCTCTATCGTCATAGAGACTCTTCAAAGCCATTCCAACTTCTTTAGCATCGTTTACAGTCCCTTCCAAATCTCTATAGATGTTATCTTTGTAATCGAGACCAACAGAAAGGATAGATACCTTTTGACTAGAACGATCTGGCATTATGGAACATGACACTGTAATAAGAAGGATAAAGATTAACAGAACAATACTTACTTTTCTCATCTTTCTCCTCCAAAGCAATATCCAAGTCCTACTCCACAAACAATAGATCTATAGTTTGTGTTGTACCAATATGCTGCAGACATAGATAGATTCAAGCCGAAATCGAAGTTATATTCCAACGATACTTCACCGCCCACTTGGCTTATCCAGTTTGATTTACTTAGAAGATAAGTTGTCCTTAATCCACCTGAAAGAGAAACATAAAAATCATCAATAGGACAATAAACCATGCCTACGGCTGCTTTTCCGTTGATATTTGATGGAATAGAAGCAAATCTATTATAGTCGTAAATATCTTTTTGATATCCCAATCCTGTTGATATAGCTACTCCAACGTTTTCTGATGGCATAATCTTTATTATATTACCAAACACTGTATTGGAAGAAATACTATTAACATTGTATTCATTGAAACCAGTAGAATAGCTTCCCATGTTATTGTATCCGTTATATCCAATCTCTTCTTTAAGAGTGATTGTGTTACTTGAATTAACAGCAAATAAAAGAGAAATAGATATAAGCATCAAGCAAAAGATAATTACTTTCTTCATAGTAAACACCTTACTACAAATCTTTCTAGAAACAAAGATAAAAACATAATCATGGAAGAATAGTAAATATATTCTTTATAGTTGCAGTATATACTCTTTCAGTATTTACTTTATGCTGATAAGTAACAACACATGCTATTTCTTTTGGTCCATATGTACCAAAATTCTGAGTGGTTGAAATAGCTGTAGAAGTGTCGCTAGTTCTTATACCATTTACATACCAATCATAAGTGATATTGTAGTTTTCTTTATCAGCATCACTTGTTGTTTCATCAGTTAAAGAAAAAGTAATATCTGTTTCTTTTGATAATGCACCCGAAGTGACACTCAATGAACCGTTAATTGTTAACAAAGAAATATTTATGTCACTCTCTACAAAGTCTGAAAAATCCAGAGTTCCTGTTATAGTTTCTGACATAAAACTTTGATACAAAAAGAGTTTCTTGTATTCACCACCGATTAATGATCCATTTTCAATTGTGGAAACAGAATCAAGCTGAATTGTTGTATTGTTCCTATAGCAATATACAGCAAGAGAATACATGCCATAAGGAATATTAGATAAGGATGCAGAATATGTACCTGTAATTCCATCGTTTGAATCTAATTTGATGACACCTTCAGCTTTTTTTGAATTTCCATCTTCGTCCGATATAACCATCGTATTACCTGTAATATCATAAAGACGATAGATGTAATTATATTCATAAATGTTATCTGACAACATTGGTTGGGTTATTGAAAAACTTACTGATCCTGTTCCATTAATAGGTGTCATAAACACAGTAGCTTTTGAATTCGTCGGACTAAAATATACTTCGGTTGTACCAACGAAAATTGGCATATGGGCAGAATTATAGCCATATACAGTCACACTCCAAAATCCTGGGGTAACCCATCCGATAACACCATCTGATCCAATATTTTCGTAGTATTTTTCTTCATCCCCATATACTTCCTCAGAAGCACTGTAATCTTCACTATCTATTGTCCAAAGGTGTTTTAACACACAAGCATATTGTACTATTTCAGAAAGTTCATCTTTTGCGCCACTAGAAACAAGAGATCTGGAACCAGTTACACTTATTGAGGCTAACACTAAATCATTTGAGTTGTCTAAAACTGGGGTATTATCACAAGCTACACTCATTAGGAGTGTAATTAAAACAGCAGCGATAAAGATGAAAACTCTACTTTTTCTCATCATTTTCCCCAATTAAACCAATTAAGTGCCTATAGATTAAGATAAGCCATATAACACAACTATGACATGGAAAGAAAAAGATTAAAAAAGTCACAACAAAACTTTTGGGTTATAAAAGAGCTTTGTTATTTGATAAGAAAAGTAAAGGCTTTCTCTTTCCTTTCGGATTAAGAAAGCCTTTGCATATTGAGTGTATTGAAAAGAATTAGAATCTATAAGAAGTTCCAAGAGATACTGTCTTAATAACAAAGGAAGTATACTCTTCCTGTCCATTCCAGGAACCAAATGAAGCAATAAATGATGGCTTCATTGATATTGTGACATTCTCATTGATCCTTATTCCTCCTTCCAGGGCAATAAGGACAGATGGAGCAAGATATGTCTGGTTGTTGATCAACTCAAAGTTTGTTCCAAAACCAATCTGAGAAAGAATAACAAATCTAGTTCCATCGATAATCTTATAAGAAAGAGTCAGATATGCTCCGCCATATATTCTTTCTTTAGAGATCGTGAATGGATTAAAAGCAAACTCTTCCCATCCCATGTTTATTCCAACTTGTGCACCAATACCAAAAGAGCCAAAGAAATATGAGATTTCTCCATCTACACCAAAGGAATAAGCTGTCTTCTTCTCAACTCTGGAATCATGAGGTTTAGTTGCAATATAGGACTCAAAAGGAACAAGCTGGAGAGAAAAGACAAGACCTTTCTCCTTTATTGTTTTGTTAACAAGAGCTTGATCCTTTAAAGATCCGTGAAGTGCAATGGCACTATCACTCCAGATTTCTCCATCATAAGACTGCTGAAGATAGAACTCATAATCATCAATATCACCGCTATCAAGCTTAACGCTGTAATGATCTGATGGGACTACTCTCCACTTATCGTCATATGAAGTTGAATATCTGAAGAAGTTAACTTCACTATCGTTATGGTCCCACATCCAAATAGTCTCTGTTGCAAAGAGAGATGAGATAGAAAGTACAAAGATTAAAACAATTAATATTCTCTTCATCTTATTCACCCCAAGAGAAACCGTCTCCTACCAAAGATGTAGGTAGTGTTCTTATAACAACAGATATTGTGGATGTATAAGGTTCGAGACCATCAATGAGAACAAGAGCCTCAACTGTTACATTGTGATAACCGAAAGTATTGAATGTGATATACTCATCAGGGCTGGTTAGGCCAGGAGCAGGTTCTGTGGAACCATCGATGTACCATCTATACTCAATAGCTTCTGCGTTTACGTTAGAATGAGACCACTTCAAGTGAAGACTCTTTGTAGCAAGTTTTTCTACATCATCTGCGATGATACAGAAGTTACCTTCAGAGATCATGAAACCACCAAGATCTTCAGGTTTTACTACTTCCAGTGTTGGTTCACCCTCTTCAGCATCTGGAATATGATCAGGGTCTTTAACGACTCTGATAAGGCAAACAGCAGTGCTGTTTCCACCATTAACAGCAACAGAGATGAGGGAGTCACCATACTTCATACCAGTACATAGACCATTTTCATCTACACTGACAGTATCAGGAGCGGCACTAATCCACTCCAAATTTGCTCCTGTAGGGACTCTATTTGTTACAGCATCGACAAAATACTCCTCACCAAGTCTGATGTTGACCATTCTGAGACCATAGTCAGGATTGTATTCAATAGTTCTGCCTTCCTCATCTACACTGACAATAAACACCTTTGTAGGTGCTACACGAGGATCTTCTGAGCAGGAAGAGAATGAAACCAGAAGCATTAATGCTGATAATAGAATTACTATTGCTTTTCTCATAATCTAACTCCTACCCCAAGAGATATTGGCTTCTGAATGGCTAGCATAAAGCCCTCGCTTGACATGCTTCTCCAGAGCCAGAGGCCTACATCAATGCCACTCTCAATTATAAAGGAAATATTCGGGCTTACAGTAATATTTACTCCAAGAGAAGCTTTGATTCCTGGAACAAATGATACAGAGTTTTCATTGATAGTCATATAGCCACCGAAGCCCATTCTAGTTGTAAACTCAACAGTTCCAAGTCTGAACATTGCAGCCTTCATCTGGAACATCGGTGCAATGTTCATGAATGTTTCACCTTCACCGAAGGTTGCGTTGAAGGCACAAGATACTCCTACTCCAAAGTCTTTTGTAAAGCGATGATCCCAAAAGAGATCAAAGCCTGTGGAGTATGTGGCAGAGAAGTAGTTCACTTCACTTGGGGTGATATGGGAGAGAACATCAAAGTATGTGACAGAGTAACTCTGATAAGGAGTCAAAACATAAGCAATAGTGTCACTGAAGAATGAATTGGCTGTCTCTGCTGTAAGTTTTCCTGTATATGGATAACGAGAATCAAGGTAGTTCTTGATGGCGTTGACAACTGTTCTTGCAGTTGTCAAATAATCATCGCTGGCATAGCCATCGCTATCGAGGATCCAAGATTGGGAAAGAATACGAGAGATCTCGTCTTCTTTTAAGTAAGTGAACTTGGCGACTTCGATTCCGCCACCACTTACAACCACACTACTCTTCTCATCTCTGAAGCTATATTCGATGATGACATGGTCACTATAGACTCTCTCGTCTTCAATCATGAAGTAAGTTCTATACTCATCTTCACTCTTTTCTTCAGCAGAAAGAATTGAGATAGGCAAAGCCACAAGAATTAACAATATGCCTATATATCTGAGTACCTTTTTCATTTTTCTGTATCCCCCAATAATCCCTGACCAAAATTATCCCCACTTAATCAGAAACCACTAGCCTCGTTCATTCTATCTATTATCATTCTACAACTCTATGACATTGTTTGATTTTGTTTACTTAACAAAAGAACAATCAATACATAGAAATAGAATGCTGCAAGATTCTCCCTGATTACTCTCTATGCTCTGCATTCTATTTCTTTATATAGACGTGATTAATAATCTTTAAAGGTACTCAGAGAGCATTGAAAAGAGAGATGAGTATTCATCTTCTTCTATTTCTTTCTCTCTCATGAGAATCATGATGAATCTTTTGAATGCTGTTATGTAGTATCTGATGTCAGTCCTTGAGGAAGTGGGTACATTATCGAAATAGAAATCTTCGAAGAAGAATCTGATTCTCTCCTCTAGTGTTGGGACTTGATCAGAGAGATCCATCAGGATTGAGGAGGATAAGGCATATGAGACTCTCTCAAATACATTCTTATATGCATTCTTGCTGAGTCTATCTTTCTCCTCGCCTCTTTTGTAGATCTCCAAGAGTCTCTTATTGTCATTTTCAATTCTGATGACAATGACTTCTTTCTTATATTCCTCTTCCTCTGTCATAGAATCATCCCAGTAGCCAAGAGACAGCGTCTCTTAGTCTCTTTTCCTCGTCTTGAAAGTGTCCGCCTTCATTTAAGACAAAAGTACTCTCAATACCTTCTTCCTTGAGAGTATCATAGATGGCTTTTGTCTTAACCTCCACACTTTTCAAGACTATATTCCTACTCTCTTTTTCCTTCCTGCCAAGGGAGAGGTATATCTTTTTTGTTGAAGGAACGTTCTTGGAAACAAATGTATCGAAGTCTTGAAACCATAAGCTTCCTGATACTGATCCTACTCCATTCCAGAGATCAGAGACTAATGATGAGTAAAGGGAAAAGAGACCTCCCATTGAGTATCCGAGAAGATATCGTTCAATATCCATTTCTTTATTCTCAACTCTTGGTATTAACTCATCTTTTATGGAGGAAAGGAGAACATCACCTTCTCCCTCGAAGAACTCTCCTTTTCTGAAGGGATTCTCTGCCTTATATGGAGAGAGGTATCTATTCCATTCCTCTACCTTTATTGAAACAAAGACTGTATCATGGAAAGAGAGAGGAAATGAGGATACATAATCCTCTCCCCCGATAATATAGACATATCTCTTTCCTTTCCCATAGACCTGGTGATCGCTGATACCATTCACAGATAAAGAATCTATCACACTTTGAAACTTTTAGAATCGTCAGTTCCCCAATTGTTTTGATTCTACCCAAGTATTCTTATCTTTTTGACATACTTGTAGTCTATATTTCGATTGGAAAACACTTTCTCATCACATTTTCATAGGAATCACGAAGGAGCTCAGCTCCTTTCTGAATTGAGATATCACTTTCAGTCACAGCACGATATATAAGCAGAGAAAACAATCTTGCCTCTTCTTTCTCTGCTCTCGATGGCTCATTCTTTCTCCAGCCATATTTATTAGCCTCAATGTAGAAATTACCGAAAAATTGATTTGTTTTGTTCTCTTGGCAATCTAATGTTCCTGCACGATACTAATCTCAGGAATTGAGGAATCGATTCTTAGCCGGGACTTCGTATCCGGGCGAAAACTCCTCCACTCGTTGAAGGTAATTTTTTTGTCCCAATGAGCCTTTTATTTACTTCACCATTTATTACGCTTCTTGCCATTTCTTCAACGATTTTCTTTTTCAATCCTTATGGCTCTAAATGAAAAACGGCTGAGACACCGGGGGATTATGGGTCTCAGCCAAAAATAAAGGGGATGAAAAAGAAACTCTTAGAAGGCAAAAAGCGAAAGTGCGTAAACCAAGGTTGAGGTCAGAGCCGCAACCATCAATAATGCGCGAGTTCTCATAAACCCTCCTAAATGTTTCTGACAGAAGTGTATCACCTCAGTTAGTACAAGACTTTGACAAACCTGTACACTTTGTTTGTTAGTGTCAAAAAAATTAAAGAGTTTACATAATTTCTTGCAATTCAAAATATTATCTAGATAACGTTTTTAACACCAAATTACTTTCTTCTTAATTTTAATCAAAAAGTATAATATTTCTTTGTTAAATTGAACTCAAAGTTTGTTCTATGGCCATCTCCATTTTCTCTAAGCTCATTGCCCCTGGAATATAACCATAGATGTTGCCTTTCTTATTGAAAAAGAAGGTTGTCGGGAAGGCTGAAATGCCTAAGCTTGATGAAAGCTTAGAAGTGGTATCGAAGAGAACTGGATAAGTGTATCCATTCTCTTTCATGAAGGACTTGATGTAAGAAACGTTTCCTTCCCCATTTTTTTGTGGGAATGCAACAGATAGTATTACTACATCTTCACTGTCTTTATACTTGTTATAGAGTTCCTCTATCTCTGGCATTTCACTTTTGCATGGTCCACACCATGTTGCCCATGCATTAAGGAATATTACTTTTCCTTTATAGGAAGAGAGACGATGGATTCTGCCATATTGATCGAGGAATGCGAAGTCGAGGTAATCAATGTCACACTTTTCTTCTACTACAGCTTTTTCCTCAGTATTAACAACTTCTTCCTTTTCTTCTGTGACTTCTTCGACTATTTCTGTGTCTTCTTCTGTCGGGCTTATTTCATCAATAACTGGGGATTCTTCCTCAATCTCGTTTTCTTCAATTGTTGTATACTCTTCTTCGTTTTCTACAGAGCTTACTCTTTCTTCATAGACTTGATGCTCTGTTGCTTCTTTCTCTACTTCTATGACTTCTTCTTTGTAATCATCGGTTAGAAGCTCTTCTATTATCATGACTTCTTCACTTTCTTTTGGAATGGAAGTGATGATCATGATTATACCCAGCAGGATCATGATTACTGCTCCTATTCTTACACTGTACTTAACAACACTCTTATATTTCTGGAAGAAATGAAGAAGAGAAGAAGTAAAGAATCCTAGGAGAATAAAAGGAATAGTAAAGCCAAGGGAATATAGAATCAGGTACAGCTCTCCTTTTAATGAGGATGAAGCCATGATCAAGACAGAAGAAAGGATAGGACCTATACATGGTGTCCAAGAGAAAGAGAAGGAGAATCCCAAGAGGAAAGATAACAGAGGCCCTGTGGCTCTGTTAGTGTTTATTTGGATTCTCTTCTCTCTCTTAGCTCCATACTTTGTTCCGTAGAATATTAACTCCCAGAGACCAAAGATGATAATTATTGCCCCGCCGATTATAGAGAATAGCTTCTCATTGGAGGAGAATATCTTTCCTATCCCTTTCACTCCCAGTGAAAGGATAAAGAATGTAAGAGATATTCCTAGAACAAAGAAGAGTGTGTTTATTAATACAGTCTTTCTTTTGTAGACAAGTTCTCCCTTTTCATTTCTCTCAACATTTCCTCCTGAGAGAAAAGAGAAATAAACAGGAAGGAGAGGGAGCACACATGGGGAGAAGAAGGAGAGTACTCCTTCCAAAAATGCCATCAAACCTGTTATTTCTTTGAAAAAAGAGAAGTTCATTTATACCTACTTTAAATAACCGGAGCTTTCACCCCGGCTTAGATTACTCTTCAAATCCGTTTGGATTGTTCTTCTGCCAGTTCCATGAGTCACGGCACATATCGAGGAGAGTATACTTGGCTTTCCAGCCTAGTTCTCTCTCTGCCTTAGCTGGATCTGAATAGCAGACTGCGATATCGCCGGCTCTTCGTGGCTTGATCTCATATGGAATCTTAAGATCGTTTGCTTCTTCAAATGCCTTCACAACATCAAGAACAGAGTATCCAGTTCCTGTTCCAAGGTTATAGATGGCAACTCCACAGTTGTTCTCAATAGCCTTGAGAGCTTTGACGTGGCCATCAGCCAGGTCACAGACATGGATATAGTCTCTGACACCTGTACCATCATGGGTTGGGTAGTCATTACCGAAGACATTAAGATGATCCAATCTCTTGACAGCTACCTGTGTGATATAAGGCATCAAGTTATTTGGAATACCATTAGGATTCTCACCAATAAGGCCGCTCTTATGAGCTCCGATTGGATTAAAGTATCGTAAGAGAACAATGTTCCATGGGTTCTCAACCTTGTTCTTTTCATCTCCAGTTCTGAGATCGATCAAGATCTCTTCAAGCATGCTCTTTGTCTGGCCATAAGGGTTAGTGCACTTACCCTTTGGGCACTCCTCTGTAATCGGGATGATCTCAGGGTTGCCATAAACAGTTGCAGAGGATGAGAAGATAATGTTCTTAACATTATGCTTTCTCATTACATCAACAAGAACTAATGTTCCACCGATATTGTTGTCATAATACTCCCAAGGCTTACTGACGCTTTCGCCTACAGCCTTAAGACCTGCAAAGTGAATGACAGCATCAAAAGAGTTTTCACTGAAGACTCTCTCTAGTCCTTCTCTATCTCTGATATCACATTCATAGAAAGGAATGCTCTTTCCCACAATTCCCTCTACTCTCTTGACAGCTATTGGGCTTGAGTTGACAAGGTTATCAAGAATAACAACGTCATGCCCATTCTCCACCAGTGAGACCACTGTATGGGATCCGATAAATCCAGCTCCACCTGTAACAAGAATCTTCATTTATGTTCTCCTTTTATTGATCAAGTCCTTGCGCCTTTGAAGTATCCAAGCTCTCTGAGCTTCTCAACCACCTTGCTTACAGCTTCTTCTGCGTCTTTCTGTTCCTTAGCTTCACTCATTACTCTGACAACAGGCTCAGTGCCACTTGCTCTTACAAGTACCCTTCCCTTTCCGTCGAGGCTCTTTTCAGCTTCCTTCACAGACTCCTTGACTCTCTCATCGTTCATTGTAGCGTTCTTGTCGCTGACAATAACGTTTACAAGAACCTGAGGATAGTCACTCATCTTTGCTGAGAGCTCAGAGAGAGTCTTACCTGTCTTCACCATTACTTCTGAAAGCAGTAGGGATGTAAGTATTCCGTCTCCAGTATTAAGGTAATCATTGAAGATAATGTGACCGGACTGCTCGCCTCCGATGATGTTTCCATGTTCCATCATGTATTCGTGGACATATCTATCACCGACCTTAGTCTGAGTATAGAGGATACCCTCCTCTTCAAGAGCCTTATAGAGTCCCATGTTACTCATTATAGTGGTGACCACTGTATTGGTGACAAGCTTGCCCTGGCTCTTGAGCCATGTAGCCCAGATGTACATTACTCTGTCACCGTTGATGATGGCTCCTGTCTTGTCGACAGCGATACATCTGTCTCCGTCTCCATCGAAGGCAAAGCCTACATCTGCCCCAGTTTCCAATACTTTGTTTACAAGTCCCTTGATGTGAGTGGAACCAGCATTCTTGTTGATGTTTGTTCCGTCCGGTGTATTGTTGATCACTGTTGTGTTGGCTCCAAGTCTCTTGAAGACAGCTGGGGCAAGGGCATAGGAAGCACCGTTGGCTGTATCAAGGACAACCTTGAGTCCTGTGAGAGGAGTATGGACAGCAGTTGTCAAGAATCCTGAATACATGACGCGCGCGTCCATGTAGTCTATGACCTTACCAATTCTTTCCTTTGTTGCAAATGGAATGTCTTCCTCTGTATCAGGTCTGTCGATATACTCCTCAACCATCAACAAGAACTCATCATTCATCTTGTCTCCAAGGGATGAGAAGAGCTTGATGCCGTTATCGAAGTAAGGGTTATGGGAGGCACTGATCATGATTCCGCAATCAAAGAACTGTGTCTTTGTAATGTAGGCAACACTTGGTGTTGTTGTTACATGCATGTTGTATGCATCGGCTCCGCTGGCAGCGATGCCGCTGAGAAGGGCATACTCAAGCATGTAACAGCTGAGTCTTGTATCCTTTCCAACGAGAATCTTTGCTTCGTGTGCATCTCTATCCTTTGAATAATACCAACCAAGGAATCTTCCGATACGATAAGCATGGTCAAATGTAAGTCCTACGTTTGCTTCACCTCTGAAGCCATCTGTTCCGAAATATTTTGGCATCTTAATTCTCCCCCTCTTTATTAACGACTTCTCCCTCTTTCTTATAGATGGAGTTTTCCCTAACTACGCCTCTTACACGGGAGAGAGGATAGATATTGGAGTGTCTTCCAATAACTGAGCCTGGGCAAAGTACGCTGTTGCATCCAACTTCAACAAAGTCACCAAGGAAGGCGCCAACCTTCTTGATTCCAGTCTTTATCTCTTCATTGTTTTCCTTGTCCTTGATCACGACAAGAGTCTTATCTGACTTGACGTTACTTGTTATGCTTCCAGCTCCCATATGGCTCTTGTAGCCCAAGATGGAGTCGCCTACATAGTTATAGTGAGGAACCTGAACGTTATCGGAGATGATGACATTCTTCAGCTCTACGCTGTTTCCGACAACACAGTTCTCTCCAACCAATGCGCTCCCCCTGATAAAAGCACAGTGTCTTACTTCAGTTCCCTTTCCGATGATACATGGAGAGCCAATAAA
>JALFYG010000019.1 GCA_022784805.1 Spirochaetales bacterium | reverse complement strand
GTGGAATATGTAAGCCAGAACGGTAGTGACAGAAAGCTCTTCTTCCTCACTTCCTACGCTCCTTCCTCCACAGATTGGACAGATTGGACAGACTATGAGTATAGAAAGGATCAGTCTTTCATGATCTCCGAGATTCTCTCTGACCTGAAGTGGCAGGACGTTTATGATGCAACCAGGTTTAACAGCGAGATGGATAGCGGCGTAACAAGAAGAAACGGAGAAGTCGAGGAGAGACTGGACTTCATTTGGAGTAAGGGTCTTATCCCACAGTCTTCATACACTCTTCCTTTGGAAAAGACAGATCTCTCTGCCGTCGTTGCCACATTCATTATTCCTTAGTTATACTTATTATGTGGAGGATTAAATGATTACACACATAACTAAAGATACATTTAAGAATGAAGTTCTGGATTCTAATATCCCAGTACTTCTCGATTTCTATGCTGACTGGTGCGGCCCATGTAAAGCACAAGGCAGAATATTAGAAGAACTCTCTCCAAAATTTGAAGGAGAAATCAAGATCTGTAAGTGCAATGTAGATGATAACCCAGAGCTGGCATCGGAATTTGGAGTCATGACAATTCCTAATCTTGTCTTCTTCAAGAATGGAAACAAGATCGGCCAGTATTCGGGAGTAATGCAGGAAGCTGGAATCAGACGCATGTTTGAAAACTAGGAAAGACTTGGCAGGGTGATGAGCCCTGCTTTTCTTATCCAAGTCTGGACCTTTTCTTAAAAGCCGCTATTAAAGTCTTGTTATTAAATCAAAATACTTAGATGGAAATAGTGGAATTATTACGATTATTCTTCTTTGCCTTTGTCTTCATCTTACCTTCCCTCGAAGTAAGTATGCTTTCAAACTAGGATTATGGTTTATTTTGACAGAGTCGTTCTGGAATCTTTTTATATTCTCTTATTGTTGATGTATAAAACATGGAGGAGTTATTATACATATAGAGAGTGACCTGTCGATAGACGGTGTTCGCTCCAAGTTATTGTATGACTAAATCGTCACTATAAATCTTGGCGGATACTAGTGGCGATTATTTTTATCTTTTTTCCCAATGGTAATCCCAAGCAAAACTGCCGAGATGACCAATCCGATAATTAAAACTACTAAACTTAGAGTCTCATAGTTAGTCATATCAGTCACCTCCAGGGCATTAAGTCTATGGAGGTAAGACCTCCACGTCTTCAAAGCGACATGGAGCTTGGGCCGCCTATCGTTTAAAGTAAGGCCACAATCATTTTGAAGCTTCATCGTATTCCTGTGGCCAATAGAATGGATTTGGGAGTGTTCGTCAAAAGCTCTCTTTGCCCTATAAGTTTATAACTAGCTTTATGGAGATGGGGATGAAGTTTTTTTTGTGTTGTATTGATGACTGTTCTCTTATTGGTATCGTGTACTGCAGTAGAAACGATTAAGAGTTTATAGAATTTAGATATATACGAAGTTAAAGAGAACGAGATAACTCAAGAATAGTTTCTTTGAGTATTATGATTTTCGGTTTTGTTTTCTAAACTGTAAAATCTTATAATCTAATAATTCTTTGTATATTCTTCAATTAAGCACTGATGACATTTGGTATTCTTATCATAATTGACTCCGACAAGAAGAATACTTCCTGCATACTGAGATAAAGCATCAGGGTATTTTCTTTCCTTAATCTGCTCGATTGCAGAGAGTGCACTTTTATCCCACTTGAGCTCCACCAGAAGAGCTGGATACAAATTTATATATTCTGGTTTCGGGATATATATAAGATTTGCAAAGCCTTTCCCTGAGGGTAATTCTCTGACAGGTTTAAAGTAATACTCCATGGAAGCCAAAAGGGCGATAGATGGGCTTGATCGAGATGATATCCATCGTACCATTTATTTACTTTATCAAAATTTGAGGCAAAGCGCCTTCACTTATTTTTCTGTAAAACATATAAATGGGGATAGCACAGAGACTTCAAGCATTGCAAACTTGTCAAAACTATTCAAAGCTGATTGAGTCTTTTACCTGACAATAGGCATGGCCTCTATTCCAATACCACTCTCAACTCAAAGAATTTTAAGCCTTTATATAGTTTTACCATGATTAGATACTCAAACCAATGTTGCCTCTACTTTAAGCATATGGATGGCATACTGTTATTCTAGGTTGCAGAAAAATAAACTAAATCTGGTTAAGGTATCCCTATTCTTAGATCTTATCTTTTTGCTTGTACCCGTATTTTTGTCTGAAGACAATACCAATAGCACCAAGAATGCTATTCATTTAGATATAAATGAAAAGATTCTTGCTGTGATACATCTCAGTCTTCATACAGAGTATGTTGTTGCGGCCGTAGTTCCACCCTCTCCTGTCCAATTAGTATGGAAGAATCTGCCTCTTTCAGCATCTATTCTTTCATATGTGTGTGCACCAAAGAAATCGCGCTGAGCTTGGATCAGATTAGCTGGTAGAGTCTCTGTCGTGTAACCGTCAAAATAACTAAGGGCAGATGAGAAAGCAGGGATTGAAATACCGGAAAGGGCTGATGCAGACACTACCCTTCTCCATGAAGGAATCAGCGTATCCATCATGTTCTTGAAATAAGGATCCAAGAGCAAATTTGTAATCTCAGGATTACGATCAAAGGCTTCCTTTATTTTTCCAAGGAATGTAGATCTTATGATGCATCCTCCTCGCCACATTAATGCAATCCCCCCATAGTTTAGCTTCCAGCCATAGGAAGAAGCTGCAGAACGCAACAATGCATAGCCTTGGGCATAAGAAATAATCTTAGATGCCAATAAAGCTTTTCTTATATCTTCCACCATCTCGTTTTTATTACACTCAAGTGGTTTTCTTTCTATTCTATATTCTTTGCCGGCTTCGACTCTTTCATTTTTCATGGATGAAAGACATCTGGCAAACACTGCTTCCGAAATCAGTGTCAAAGGTACACCTTCTTCCAAGGCTGTTATACCTGTCCATTTGCCAGTCCCTTTCTGCCCCGCAGAATCTAGTATTTTGTCGACCAACGGTAATCCGTCATCATCTTTCTTATTTAGTATTTCTGCAGTTATACCAATCAGATAGCTATCTAATTCCGTCTTATTCCATTCAGAAAAGACCTTATGCATTTCATCTGCTGTCATTCCCAGGAGATTCTTCATCAAACTATACGATTCAGCAATAAGCTGCATATCTCCATATTCAATGCCGTTGTGAACCATTTTGACAAAATGACCAGCTCCATCTTGTCCCACCCAGTCACAACATGGAGTTCCATCATCCACTTTGGCGGCCACAGCCTGAAGAATTGGTTTTACTAAAGGCCATGCCTTTTCAGATCCTCCCGGCATCATACTTGGGCCTTTTAAGGCGCCCTCTTCTCCTCCGGAGATTCCCATTCCTACATAATAGAGACCTTTATCTTCTACGTACTTTGTTCTCCGAATTGTATCAGTGTAATTGCTGTTTCCACTGTCGATAATCACATCCCCTTCATCCAGATATTTAAGAAGACTATCAATATAAGCATCTACAGGATTTCCAGCCTTAACCAGAATAATCACTTTTCTCGGTCTCGAAAGAGAAGCACAAAGTTCCTCGATGGAATGTGTTCCAATAATGTTTTTTCCCTTTCCTCTTCCATTAATAAAAGCATCGACCTTATCAAGAGTTCTATTGTAGACGGCTACACTAAACCCCTTTGATTCCATATTCATCACCAGATTCTCACCCATTACGGCAAGACCAATTAATCCTATATCTGCTTTTTTTGACATTTTTTCTTCCATTAATATTAGATTTGAGGGCAATTTGGGGACTGCCGCAGGGCAATCCCCTGTCAATTTTTTTACTTATAGATCTTAGAATAGAGGTCGTTCCACTTTGCAAGAAGTTCATCCTTTCTCTCTGTAAGTTCCTCTACAGGTCTATCAACCCACTTGATATCCTTTGTCTTTCCAAGTTGGAAAGTATCAGGCTCCGTGACCTTTGCGTTTGTGAATCTGACACCACCATACATCGAATACATCAATTCAGTTCCTTCCTGGCTTGTCATTGCTTCAACAAATGCCTTTGCAGCTTCAGGATGCTTACAATTAGCGATAATTGCAAAACAGGAATCCTTTCCACTTGTTCCATTCTCTGGATAGCGCATCTCATAATCAGGGGCACCAAGCATAGTTACAGCACCATTGTCATAGGTGATTCCAACAACATACTCACCATTTGCAACATCCTTGAAGCACTTTGAAGATGAAGAACCAACAACCATGCCGTTTCTCATCAAGCCTTCAATGATTGACCAAGCTTCAGGAGTATCGACGCCATAGACAGAGAAAATATTACAGAGATTGTTCCAAGCTGCTGAAGAGCTATTTGGATCAGAGAAGATTATCTTTCCCTTGAGGGCTGGGTTAAGGAGATCTTCATATGTGCGGATGTTAAGACCAAGTTCTTTTTCAAGCCTTGTATTTACAGCAAAGCAAGCTGTGCTCATGCCATAGACACTGTAATAACCATTGGTCATAGGTGAAATCTGCTCATCATTATGGCTGGATGTATAAGGCATGAAATAGGATTCATACTTTCTTCCATCTGTAGATGAGAGACCGCCAAGCATGATGTCTGCCACTGGATCATCTTTTTCTGCTTGAAGGCGAGCAAAGAGCTCTCCGAAGCTTCCATTTACAATCTCAATCTCACAATCTGGATAGAGCTTCATAAATGGAGCAGTCATAGCTGCAATTTCCGCTTCTGTATTAGAAGTGTAGATGACGAGAGCATCGCCTACTCCACTATTTGTGGTTGACTCCTCTTTGGCTCCATTTGCAAATACAAACGAGAGGGTAAAAACTGCCAACAACAAAACGATTCCTAGTTTTTTCATATATTTCTCCTTTTTTTTGTTTTTATAGCTTTATGTCTTCCGATTTACTTACCTTAAGGAAAATCAATAGCGAGATTATTGTCATGACGGTCAGTATCGCAGCAAAAGCTGCAGCCATACCGTCGTTTCCTCTGCTTATGGCAACGTATGCAGAGATTGTCATGGTAATACTCTTATTGTTGTATAGGATGATTGCACTGGAGACCTCTGTAAGGATTGCAACCCAACTAAGAATTGCTCCAGACATTATTCCATTACTCATCATTGGCACTGTAATTCTTGTCAGAGTCTTGAACTTTGAAGCTCCAAGACTTATTGAGGCTTCCTCGATGCTCATAGGAATCTGAGCCAAAGTAGCCGTAGCACTTCTTATCGTATAAGGCAGACGACGTATTACTACAGCCAAAAGCATGATGGTGAAAGTCCCCGTTAGTTTGAAAGGTTTCTTTCCGAAGGCAGTAAGAAGAGCTATGCCGATTACGACACCTGGCATGATGTATGGAATCATGGAGAAAGTATCAATGGTGTCATTCAGAAGGTTCTTTCTTCTTACTGTAAGATAAGCGATCATAATAGCAACAGCGATGATGATTATGAGAGCCAGAACACCAAGTTTGATTGTGTTTGTCATAGATCTCATAAGGAGTCTATTCATTGCTGCTTTATAGCTGCCAAGAGAGAAGCCATCGAGGAATATTGTTCCTGCTGCATTTGTCTTTCTAAATGAAAGATAAATGATATATACCTGTGGAAGGAATGCAATAATACATACTGCATAGCAGTAGATATGCATCAATACGCCACCAATTCCCTTTGCTTCCTTCTTCTCCACTGGATGGAGTGAATTGATAGAGTAACTGAACTTTCTTGTAGCCCATTTCTGTAAAAGGAACACCAAAGCAGTGACTATGATTGCTATTACAGAAATAGCTGAAGCAAAGCCGAAGTCAGCTCCGTTTTCATTTACAAACTCTCTATAGATAAGGACAGGAAATGTCATGTAGCCTTCTCCAATGACCACAGGAGTTCCAAAGTCGGCAAAAGCCCTCATGAATACAAGAAGAGAAGCGGCAAGGACTGTTGGCATTACTAGGCTTAGGACAACTGTAAATAGTCTTTTTATTCCTGTGCATCCCATATTCGCAGATGCTTCCATCAATGAGTTGTCGATGTTTTTAAAGGCACCATTCATATAGATGAATACCAACGGGAAAAACTTCAATGTTTGGACAAGTAGTATCCCTCCAAAACCGTATATGTTACCAATGTTTATTCCAAAAGTATTCTTGAAAAAAGAAGTAATTACTCCACTTCTTCCAAGAAGTAGAATCCAAGAGTATGCACCCAAGAAAGGAGCACTCATGCAGCAGAGAATACTGATGGTAAAGATAAGCTTGGAAAGCTTAAGTTTATAGAAGGAATAGAAATATGACATCGGTATTCCAACTAAAAGAGAACATAGTGTAACAGCCAACGTCACTTTTATGCTATTGGAAATAGTGTTGGTGTAATACTTCTGGGAAAAGAACTTCTTAAACTGTGAAAATGAAAATGAACCGTCGCTTCCTATTACAGACTGTTTCATTATCCCAAACAGAGGATAAATGAGGAAGACCATAAACAACAGGAAAAGAATTATCGATACAATAGACCAAATATCTGCCTTATGTCTTTTTGTCATATTATGCCTCTTCATTCTTATCGTTGAGTACGCCATAGAGAATGTTTTCACTACCGTCACTGTTGAAAACATTCACTTTCTCCGTATTTATGGTGAGTCTGATTTTTGTTCCCTTCTCGATGATGGAATCGATGGTGGATTCCTGAATAATCTCAGCTTCCTCTCCTGTTGATAGAGTGACGAAATAGTGAGTGTTAAGACCTAAGAAGACGCAGTCGCGGACTGTAGCGTCGATTCCATCCACATTTTCTGTAGTGAGCCTATATTCCTCTGGTCGAACAGAAACAACTACATCTTGATTCTTCATCATCTCTTTTCTGACACCGTTGATTTCTGTCTTGTAACCGCAGCTGAAATGAAGGAATGACTTACCTTCCACTACTTCCAATTTTGCTTTTACTACATTTGTTCTTCCGATAAATGTTGCAACAAATAAATTTGCAGGTCTCTGGTAGATATTCTTTGGAGTTCCAATGTGCTGTATGACACCTTGATTCATGACAGCGATTCGATCGGAGACAGCCATTGCCTCTTCCTGGTCATGAGTAACATAGACTGTTGTAATTCCAACTTTGTTCTGTATTTCTTTGATGACAGATCTCATCTCGACTCTGAGTTTTGCATCCAAGTTGGACAATGGCTCATCCATTAACAAAACTTCAGGTTCGATTGCAAGAGCTCTTGCAAGTGCAACACGCTGTTGTTGGCCACCAGATAATCTTTCTGGGAGTCTATCTGCATATTCGTATACATGCATGAGCTTCATGAAGTGTTCTGCCTGTGCCCTGACCGTATCCTTAGGGAGCTTTCTGTTCTTTAGCCCAAATTCAACATTCTTTCTTACTGTCATGTTTGGGAAAATGGCATAGTTCTGAAACACCATACCAATGTTTCTCTTGGAAGGATCCATGTCGTTGATTCTTGTTTCATTGAAATAGAAATCACCACCTTCAATGGAGTTGAAACCTGCAATCATTCTTAAGAGCGTAGTTTTGCCACATCCGGAAGGTCCGAGAAGGGTAAAGAACTCTCCTTCCTTAACTTTCAAATTCAAATCAGGAATGATTGTATTCTGACCATACTTCTTAACAGCATGTTTGATTGTTATGTTTTTTCTCATATGTCCTCCAAGATACCAATAGAATGGTATAATCGAGAACACAATCTGTCAAACTTTTTGTTCGGTTTTTAATAAAATGTTTATTTTGATGTAAAACTTATGATTGAAAATTATTCAATTTTCTTATTCTTTACCATTATGACTTCAATGTCGTTTTTAGCAAAATAGTCTTTGTAGTCTTCAGGTATTCCATCATCTGTAACAATGGCATCGATGTCATTAAGTTTCCCTACAATTGCCGGTTTGGCTTTTCCAAATTTACTGGAGTCTGCAAGAAGCACAACTTTCTTAGATTGTTTGATGATCTTTTTGCATAATGAAGCTGTCTGATGATAATAGTTGGTAAGACCGAACTCAAAAGAAATGCCGGCCACTCCGATAAATGCTATGTCTGCGCAGTATTTCTCAATTTCTGTCTCAGTAGTGCTGCCTAGAAAAGCATGGTTATCTCTTCTCAGTTCGCCCCCTAAAGAAATAACGTTGACATTGGGATACTTCTCCAGTTCGTTGATTACAGGAATAGAACATGTAATTACATATATGTTTTTCTTTCCACCCAAATGCTTTGATACCTGTAGGACAGTAGTACCTAAATCAAGAATGATTGTATCATCACTCTCTACAAGATTTGATGCAGTCTTGGCTATTTCATCTTTTATATAGCTGTTTATTTCTGCTCTGGGAAAATATGGTTTATTAAGTTCTTCTTCATTAAGAACTGCTCCACCATAGACCCGTTTGATGTATTTCTTATCTTCCAGTTCAGCCAAATCCCGTCTTATTGTCATAACAGAAACATCGAACTGTTTCACCAAATCTGTTATCTGAACACTTTTGTTTCTGGATACCATTTCCAAAATCATCTGTTTTCTTTCCGCGTTAGTCATTCTTTATATCCTCCCAAAAGTGTTTGATTGCATGGGCAACTCCATTATCGTTGTTTCGAGCAGTAATGTAATCCCCTAGCATTTTTATCTTATCATCTGCATTTTCCATTACCACGGATACTCCAGACAAATTCAGCATTTCGATGTCATTGTTATCATCCCCGATAACCATTATTTCAGATAACGGAATTGATAATAAAGATGAGAGATCTTTGATTGCTTGACCTTTGTTTGTGTTACGAGGCATTATCTCCAAGAAATCTGAGCCGGCGTAATATGAGACATCATCTCCAATTTCTTTTCTTATAATACATTCAAGCCCTCTTAACTCTTCTTCCTCTTCTGCCATGAAGAGAAGCTTATTCATAGGAATACAACCGAGGGTGTCATCAAAGCTACAGAGGGTTCCATCTGTAATATAGATGGGCTTCTTTTTCTTAAAGAGATATCCGTTCCTACTCTCCAATGCCCACTCTTTTCCATATACAGAGAGCATTTCCACATTAAAACAATTAGAGAGAGAATAGACTTTCTGCGCTGTCTCTAATGGAAGCGTATGACTTTTGATTTCATTTCCCCTTTCATCATAAAGAAGGGCACCGTTTACACAAGAAAGGGGGCCTGTAACTGAAAGAGCATCAGAAATGCGTTTTACAGATGGATAAAATCTACCTGAAACAATTACGAAGGGTATATTCTTCTCTTCTTTAAGTTTTCTAACCCACTTGATATTCTCTTTACTGATAGATTTATCATCATTAAGAAGAGTTCCATCCAAGTCACAGCATACTAATCTGATTCTTTCCATATAGATAAATTATTATAGTAATGGCCCCATCTTGCAATAGCGAAAGAGAAAATCTTCTACTACATGGGATGATTATAACGAGCAGTATCCTCCTTCTAGTGAAAGATTCATCTTATAACCTTCTCTCTTCTGAAGAAGGGCTATAAACGAATGAAAAAAGGACGCAGTCTCATTTCTTGATACAGTATATAATAAAGTAAACCTGCTCCGCTGAAAGTACCCCCTCGATTCCGACTAATTGGACCTATCCTATTTCCGGATAATTCTTCCTTGCTAAAAAAAACTCCAGATTTGGTATCGTAAGAGAACCCACTGATCCAAAAGGGGGAATTCTTACATCAAAGGAGGACGAAGATGAAACTGTCCTACAAATCGGTTCTTGACCGGCATGTCAGGGGGGAGACCAACAAAAATATTGCAGAGTCCCTCTAGACCACGAAGAAGACGGTCAGGAGAATAATCGAAAAGGCTGAGAAGCTGAGTTTGCTGCCTGACGCATATCTGAACTATGGGGAGGATGACCTCAAGGCCAAGATGAATCCCAGGAGCAAGTCAAAGAAGAACTTCCATCCTGCAGACTGGGCGAAAGTACACGAAGAGCTTACAAAATGGGGGTCGAAATGCTCCGATTCAAACCACACCACCATGGCTCTCCTCTACTCCGAGTACATAGTTGAGGTGGAAAGAGCGGGAAAGGAGGCCATGAGCAAGACTGTATTCTACGATACCTACAATATGTGGGTTAAGGAGAAGCAGCTTATTTCCCATATAAGAAGGCAGCCTGGCAGAAGGATGGAGCTGGACTTTGCAGGAGACACGGTTTTCTATATAAACACGGAGACGGAAAAGAAAGTGCAGTGTGTAATATTCGTAGCTACTCTCACCTACAGCAACGCTACATTCGTAAAGGTGTTGAGGAGCCAAGGGATGGAGCTTTTCCTGCATGCGATAATAGATGCCTGCGATTATTTCGGTGCCGTCGCGCCGATCTAGGTTCCAGACTGCACGAAAAGCGGAATGATAAAGGGAAGCAGGACTGATTGGGCGATACTCAACTCCTCCATTGAGGAGCTTGCAAGGTCGTATGGAGCGGAAGTGAGCGCCTGTTCTCCTTATTCCCCGAAGGAGAAGCCCCGTGTCGAAGGCAATGTGAATGCAGCATATACAAAAATATATGCACCTTTGAGGAACTGCACCTTCTATTCACTGGAAGACATGAACATAGCATTCAGAGATGGGGAGAACTGCACCTATGTGAAACTCTCGCATTTCCTCAATCCCACTTTGGGTGAAAGAAGGGAGAATGCAATATGTTCAGACCTATCCCTGATGAGGGAGGTGAAACTGCTCATCATCGACCACAGGCTTAATGCGGAAGTGAATGAGAAAAGTGTGCTGATGATAAAGGAAGTATTGGACTACAGGACAAACAATGTCGGTACCATTCTGGTTTCTCACTGCGACCCGAAGGGATGGAGGGACAGACTTTTAGGTACAAAGGCGATGGTTACGAGTCTGATGGAGAATATTGGAAAACCGCTTGAGATAAGGCTGAAGGATATCTCCGCAGGAACCAAAGAGGAGGCTTAAAGGGACAAATTAGTCGGAATTCCCCTTAGTCAAATTAACCGGATTTCAGGGGGTCATTTTTGCGGAATACTCACAAAGAAGCCTTTAACGATTCTATGCAGTTGCTCCTCAATCTTTGAAAAGTCAACGCTTAAATCAAGGGTCTTTACACTTATGGTATTGCCACTCATTTTATATTCATTGTCAGGGATAATCGCTTCATCTGTTTTTGCATAAAGCAGCAAACCAGAGACTTCCATCCCCCTTCCCTTCACTTCCGCTTCTTTGTTCTTTACATAAGTAAAAATCTGATAGAGATTGCCTGAGTGAATGGTATGCTTATCAAAATGGACCTGTGTTATATGGTCATAGTACTTTGCATCTATGATGAGGATTTTGTTTCCATAAGAAAGCGTTATATCGCTTTTCATCGTTGGAAGCATAAAACTGTTGTCATCATCAAGTATCCACTTTATCTCTGATGCCTCAGTCTTAATCATAGGAAATACAGATCTGTAGTATTCAAGGATAAACTTCTCATATAAGTGGCACATACGCTGCTCATCAAAATAATCCATTATTCGTGTTTTCCCATTTGATGTAGTCTGGATAAGGCCCTTTATAATAAGATAGCAAATAGAAATAAGCATCTGATAAGTTTGGTTGTTGCGGTAATAATACTGCTTCCAATTGATTGTATGTATTTCCAGTTCATCGACATCAGAGAAGAATGCCAAAAGCCTCTTGATTTCTTTCTTCCTTGTCTTATTTATGTCAGCGTATAATAGCTTACACATTGTCGTCTTTATGATCCGGTTCATGTATGTGTTTGTAGATAAGTCATCATAAGTACAGACCATCTGTTTTCTAAGCATAGATTGGGTCTTAATAGATTGGGAGATGTCTATTTTCCCTCTAATACTAGATAACCTTTCTGTGTAGGAAATATATTCTCTTCCTAGTCCTTGCTTTATCTGGAGAGTAACACCTCTTATTAAAATTTCTGAACAAAGATCAGCTACATTGCTAAACTCTTCTGTGGCAACATCCTTATATCCCTGTTCCCTCAGGGATTGGAAAGCATAAGAAAGCATGTAGTAGATGTTTTGGATCTTTATCACTTGATAGATCCTCTCAGCTTATCGGACCACTCTCTTGCCTTTGCTATATCATCATACCAATACTCATTAAGAAGCGGGATGATTTCATATTCGACGATATTAGATAGAGTTCTATCTGTTATTGACTCAATATTGCAGAAATAGCTATGACCTATACAGAAACCTTCTCCAAGGGAAACATCAGAGATGATGACATCATTAAGCTCTTCAATGCGGGATATTAGATTATTAAAACGACTGTCATTGAGACTATCTCGATATTTTCTGAAGCCTTCAGACCTAAACCCCGGAGTGATACTAAAGAAAGCAAAACGACGTCTCAATGCATAATCAAGCATGGCCAAACTTCTATCTGCAGTGTTCATCATGCCTATAATCATTACATTTGACGGCACGTAGAACTTCTCGTCAGAATAGAGAAGCTGTAAGGCATTACCACGCTTATCATTTTCAATAAGCATAAAGAGTTCACCAAATATCTTGCTAAGATTACCTCTATTAATTTCATCGATGATAAAGAAATACTCATTGTCTTGATCATCAGATGCTTTTTTACAGAAGTTATAAAAGGAACCTTTCTTGATTTCAAATCCAACCCCGCCACTTGATGGACGGAACCCTTCGATGAAGTCCTCATATGTATAACTCTGATGGAACTGAACCATCATGACCCTATCTTGATCCTTCACTCCCATCATTGAATAGGCAAGGCGCTTTGCACAATATGTCTTACCTACCCCAGGGGCTCCTTGAAGTATGACATTCTTCTTGATACGAACAAGGTCCACGAGAGTGTTGTAACTATTCTCATCCATATACACCTGATCCAAGAAGTCTTGTTTTGTGTACAGCGGAAATCTCTGCTCGGCTTCTTCTGTTTCAGTAACACTTTCATCGTCATTAAACAATGCGTTGAGCTGTGCCACATAATCTGTATAAGGTGTTATGTCTGTCAGTGTTTTCAGTACAGCCTGGCCAGGATGAGGCCATTCCCCTTTATTAGTCCATTTTACTTTTCTTAGATTCGGATATTCTCCATCAATATCAGGATCATAGTAGTAATCAGAAGTTACAATTCCCTTTCCAGCAATTTGGTACAAGCCTTTCTTTACGAAAACTATATCTCCAGACTTCATTTCATTGACAAACTGCCATGTTAAGTGTGCTGCATTCTTGAATGATGTTGAGGAATCATAGTTTTCCTTCAGAGCATTCTTCATTTCTTCTTTCGTTGAGTACTGGGTAAGATCTCCTATTCTCTTCCACCCTATGCCCATTACACCTAGAGCATAGAACTCTTCCCATTTTGTGGCCCCGTCTCCAGGGGAATAAAGCCAGTAACGTTGAGTATCCACATCTTCATCTGCCAGCCCTGCCCCTTTTGAAGCTCGTTCATTTCTTTCCTTATTTGCCGCCTTTATTTCATCGTTGACTTTATTAGAATATTTCCATGCTTCAAATGAAAGTTCCTTGAAGTTTTTTAGGGTACTGCCTTCGCTATGGAGAAACAAACGTAGTTTTTCAACGATACAAAAATAAACTTCAGCAGAGATCTTTGCCTCCATCTTGGGTAATGTAGCTACAACATCTTCTGAAAGTTGACCGGATTTATAGATATACCATTCATTACGACTATCTAAGTTAAGGAAGGAGTCTGGATCAATCCAATAAAGGCCCATAGTAATCTTACTGCTTCCATTTCCCTTCTTATTGATTGCTTTATCAAAATAAAGAGATATGATTCTTTTATTCTCTTCATTGGGGTTAGAGGCATATATTAGAGCTGATTCAAAGAGACTCCAGAGCTCATTGATATCATCAGCTCCTCGTTCACCTATGAAATAATAGAAGATGGCATTCTGGTTATTGAGTACAGGAATACTATCAAAAGAGGTTGGTACTGCCTCGTTTACAGAGAAAAGATTCTTTATTTCACTTATGATTCTTATCCTATTCTCTTCCTTCATAGAACTTTTATTAAACAGTCCAAACACAGTGAAAGGGTCTATGTCTACTATATTATTTCCTCTTTCAAGAGTAGGCATATTAATGTTTGTATTCATGTATATGGCTTTAACCTTTTCACTCAGAGCTGTTCGATTGTCTTTATAAGACAACAGCTTTGATGCAAACTCCTTATAGAAATCCACCCATTGAAACTGATTATCCATTTACTACCTCCTATGAACCATGCTCTAAGGTACAAACAAGACCTCGAAGAAAATAATACTAATAGAAATAATAGACCATACTTTTAAAGGAAAACAGAAAAAGGTTAAAGACTGGCAGAATAAGTGTATATGGATATATTACATTATTAGCTTTGAAATGCTTTCATAGTTGAACCTACATAATATGACAACATTGTTGTTCTGTGTGTTTGGTTAATAAAAGTAAAGATGGAGTAAAGCTTCAAAATACTTCCATGTATGCTTTGTTTTTCTCGCCTGTGCTATACTATATAAAATATACACGTATATACGAAATGCAGCGGGGGACAACTCAATTATATGGATAAAGATAGATTCAACGTAGTAGGGACAAATATATCGGAAAAAGCTTCAATGATCTGGAATGTGGCTGATGGCCTTGTCGGGCCATTCAAACCCCATGAGTATGGCCTTGTTATTCTTCCGATGACTGTGATCAAGCGTTTTCATGACTGTCTCCTCCCTACAAGGGACGCCGTACTTGCACAATATGAAAAAGTAAAACACCTTGAAGTTATCGATGGCTTTTTGAGAAAAGCCTCTGGCTATCAGTTCTACAATACTTCGAAGTTCACCTTTGAAACCCTTATTGCTGATCCTTCCAACATTGAATCCAACTTCCGTGACTACATAGGAGGGTTCTCCCCAAACGTACAGGAAATACTATCCAGATTTGAGTTCGAGGCAACATTAAAAAGGCTTGTTGAAAGCAATACTCTCTATGTAACCATCAAGGAGTTTGAAGGCCCCAAGGGATATCTTGGCCCAGATAAGATATCCACAGTTGACTGCGGATATATTTTTGAAGAGCTTGTAAGACGATTCTCGGAATCTTTTGGTGATAATGCCGGTGCACACTTCACTTCCCGCGACATAATATATCTCATGACAGATATTCTTCTTAGCGACATCGATTTTACTAAGACAGAGTCTATGACAGTCTATGATATGGCTATGGGAACCTCCCAAATGCTTTCATGCATGGAGGAGAGAGCAAAGGAGCTTTCCAAAGACATTGAGATCACTTTGTTTGGACAAGAAATATACCCTCCTACTTTTGCCATTGCCAAAGCTGACATGATGATCAGAGGAGGAGATCCAAACAACATGAGGTTCGGAGATACTTTATCTGATGACCAGTTTAAAGGATATAAGTTTAATAGAATCATCTCCAACCCACCCTTCGGCATTCCATGGGAAAAAGAAAAGGACAGTGTCATTGCAGAATCAAAGAAAGGTGAAGCAGGCAGATTTGCACCTGGACTCCCGAAGATAAGCGACGGCCAGCAGCTCTTTGTCCTCAATGGAATTGCAAAGCTTGCAGATGACGGAAAGATGGCGATCATCCAGAACGGTTCCCCTCTCTTCAGCGGAGATGCAGGAAGCGGTCCTTCTGAGATCAGACGCTACATCATTGAGAACGACTGGCTTGAGGCCATCGTCCAGCTCAGCACAGATGCTTTCATGAACACCGGCATAAGTACATACATCTGGGTCATCAACAAAGATAAGCCTGATGACAGGATCGGCAAAGTACAGCTCATTGACGCTTCTCATTGTGCGGAGCCAAGAAGAAAGAGCATCGGTACAAAGAGAAACGACATAACAGACAGGTGCCGAGGACTCATCATCAAGGCATACGGCGATTTCTCTGAAGGCATCTACGGCGATGAAAACGGCATCTACTGCGAAAGTAAGATCTTCGATAACGATGACTTCGGCTACAGACGTATTACTGTTGAACGTCCTACTCTTGATGAGAACGGGAACCCAGTCTTCAAGAAAGGCAAGCCTGTTGCGGACTCTTCCCTCAGGGACTATGAGAACGTCCCTCTCAAGGAAGACGTCGACGAATACTTCAGGAGAGAGGTGCTCCCTTACGCTCCAGATGCATGGATCGACAAGTCAAAGACAAAGATCGGATATGAGATTCCGATGACAAGATACTTCTACCGCTACCAGAAGCCTGAATCCTCAGACGCCATCATGGCAAGGATACGTGTCCTAGAAGCGGATATCGCCAAGGTTCTTGAAACTATCGCAAAGGACGGTGAGTGATATGGTAAGAGAAATGAAGGACAGCGGGATTGAGTGGATTGGGGAGATTCCCGTCGATTGGAATGTTGTTAAAGTAAAAAAAATAGTTAAAAGTATTGATAATGGTGTTTGGGGCGATGATCCTATTCCCGGTATAGAAACATATAAAGTATTACGCTCAACAGAGCAAACGGTTGACGGTCAATGGAATATTTCTGTACCTGCTGAGAGAGATTTATCATCAATTCCATCGTTATCAAAATATGCAGTACAAGAAAATGATTTACTTATCACGAAATCAAGTGGCAGTAATGATCATATAGGGAAAACAACACTTGTAACTCAAGAAATTGCTAAACAAAAATTCTTCTATTCAAACTTTCTTGGAAGGATAAGGGTATCTGAAAGATATTCTTCTAAACTATTGTGGTATATACTTAATTCTAGTGTTGCTAGATCCCAATTCGTTTATTTACAGAACTCTACTTCTGGGTTGGGTAATATAAATAGTGAAATGATAGGGAACTTATGGTTACCTATGATGTCCCTTACTAATCAAAATCGTATCGCCTCTTTCCTTGACTCCAAGTGTGCTGAAATTGACAAGGCCATTGAGGCTACAAAGGCATCGATTGAAGAGTACAGGAAGCTGAGACAGGTTATCATCACGGAAGCTGTCACAAAGGGATTGGATCCGGGTGTGGAGATGAAGGATAGTCGCACTGGCTATCTTGGTACTATCCCCTCAAAATGGGGGGTGAAAAAACTTAGATTTTTTGGTTCTTGTCAAAATGGCATCAGTAAAGGAGCAGAATCCTTTGGGACAAAAGGATATCCTTTTGTCAGCTATTCTGATGTATACAAAAATATTAACTTGCCAATTCCTTCTGAGATAATAGACAGCACACAGAAAGAACGTTCTTTGTATTCTGTTGAAAAAGGAGATATCTTCTTTACAAGAACATCTGAAACAATTGAAGAAATCGGATTTTCATCTGTTTGTCTTGAAACAATACCTGATGCGACATTTGCTGGATTTTTAATTCGCGTTAGACCAATTAATAAGGAACTGAACGAGAAGTATTCTTCTTACTATTTTAGAAGTGACATACATAGACGATATTTCTCAAAAGAGATGAACTTAGTAACTAGGGCTTCTTTGGGACAAACATTACTGAAAAATATGCCCATACTAATCCCTCCAATGGATGAACAACAGAAGATAGCTGATTATCTTGATACTAGATGCTCCGAAATCGAATCTCTCATCAAGTCAAAGGAAAAGCTCATCGAAGAGTTGACAGCTTACCGCAAGTCCTTGATATTTGAGTATGTTACAGGAAAGAAGGAGGTGCCTGCTGTATGAGCCTTACAGAGAAACAATTGGAAACAGATATAGAGGCTTCGATGCTTACTGACGGCGGCTACTCCAAAGGCACCGCCAAATATAATCCAAAGACCGCCCTCTATGAAGATGTTCTCATCAAATTCATTCAAGATACCCAGCCAAAGATGTGGCACAAGTTCGAGATACAAAATCCTGATAACACAAGAATGAAGTTTATAATGGCTTTCTGTACTGCTGTTGAAACCAATGGCCTCCTCTCCGTTCTTAGGAAGGGTTTCACATATCGTGGATGCTCATTTAAAGTCTGTTATTTTAAACCCGAATCAGAGCTAAACCAGCTCGACGCAGAAATGTATGAAAAGAATGTTGCCGAGTGTTACCGTCAGTGGTACTACTCCTCTGATACAAAGAATTCAGTGGATCTGATGATTGCTGTAAACGGTATTCCTGTCTTCGCCTTTGAACTAAAGAACCAGTTTACAGGACAGTGCATCGATAATGCAAAGAAACAGTGGATGTATGACAGAGACCCAAGAGAACTGTGTTTCCGTTTCAACTCAAGGATCCTGGCATTCTTCTGCATAGATCAGCTTGTAGCCTGTATGACCACTAAGCTTGCAGGTAAGGATACATACTTTCTACCTTTCAACCAAGGTTCCAACGGTCCCGGAAGGGATGGAGGAGCCGGCAACCCGAATAATCCCAACGACTATCAGACAGCATATATATGGAAGGAAGTCTTCACTAAAGATAGCATGCTAGACATTCTTCAGAAGTTCCTTAACCTTGACTCAAAAAAGAATCTCATTTTTCCTAGATATCATCAGCTCGATGTAGTTAGGAATATAATTGCAGATGTTAAGGCCAACGGAAGTGGCAAGAACTATCTTATACAACACAGTGCAGGGTCTGGAAAGAGCAACAGCATCGCATGGACTGCGTTCAGATTGGCTTCTCTCTTCGACTCCAATAACAAACCTATATTCTCTTCTATCATCATCGTCACTGATAGGCGCAACCTTGATGCCCAACTTCAGGCTACTGTATCAGGTTTTGATCATGTAGTAGGTACCATTGCTACTATTGACAACAAGAAGACTTCTGCTGATCTAAGGGATGCTATCAACGAAGGAGTAAGGATCATTGTTACTACCCTTCAGAAGTTCCCAGTGATTTATCAAGAGGTAGACAAGGTCAAGGGAAGATGCTTTGGCATCATCGTGGATGAGGCCCATTCTTCCCAAACAGGAGAATCTGCGATAAAGCTCAAAACTGCCCTTGCAGATACTGAGGATGCCTTCAAGGAATATGCAGAGATTGAAGGAAAAAAGGAAGATGAGATTGATGAAAACGACCCGATTGTAAGAGAAATTATCAATCATGGGAAACACAAGAATCTTAGTTTCTTTGCTTTTACTGCTACTCCTAAGCCTGAGACACTTGAACTGTTTGGCACTCAAAGCACTGATGGATCAGGGTACAAACCTTTCCATATATATAGTATGAGGCAGGCCATTGAGGAAGGATTCATCCTTGATGTTCTCCAGAACTATATGACATATGATACATGTTTTAAGATTGCAAAGAATACGACAGATAACCCACTTCTCAAATCAAGTAGGGCTGCAAAAGTCATCGCAAAGTATCAGAGTCTACATGCATACAACATAACCCAGAAATCCCAGATTATCGTTGAAACCTTCATGGACACTACAAGGTACAAGATTGGTGGTAAAGGCAAAATGATGGTCGTCACATCTTCAAGGGCTGCTGCTGTCAAATATGTGAAGGAGATTAGACGATATGTTGAAGAGAAGGGATATCAACTTGATGTAAAGTCTATGGTGGCCTTTTCCGGTGCAATAAAAGACGAGAATGGAGACGATCAGACAGAGTCCTCCCTCAATATGAGACCTGACGGTACCCATATATCGGAAAACCAGACTGCAGCAGAATTCCATAATAACTTCAACATGATAGTGGTTGCAGAGAAGTTCCAGACAGGTTTCGATGAACCTCTATTGCACACGATGATTGTAGACAAAAAACTCAAGGGAATTAAGGCTGTACAAACACTTTCTCGCCTTAATAGAACTTGCATAGGAAAGAACGACACCTTCATCCTTGACTTCATAAACAAGGTTGAAGAAATACAGAAGGCGTTTCAGCCTTTCTACCAAGAAACAATACTTGATGGCGAAGTTAACGTAGATCTTGTCTATAAAGTAAGAGATGAATTAAGAGAGTACAAAATATATAGTGACAATGATGTAATCTCATTGGCCTCTATTTATTATGATAACGCTGAAAAGAAAGCAAAATCTGGAAAGATCTCTGCTGTGCTCAAGCCTGTTGTCGAAAGATATAACGATATGGAAGAGGATAAGAGATATAACTTCCGCCGTAACCTCAGGAAGTTTACTAGGTGGTATGGATTTGTATCTCAGGTATGTAGGACCTTTGATGAGATGCTGTTAAAGGAGAACGCTTTCTGCACTAATCTGTTGAGACTCATCCCTACCGATCCGGTTGAAATCATTGATCTTGAAGATAAACTTCAGCTTGAATATTATCAACTCAAGAAATCATTCGAAGGCCAAATCAATCTTGACAAAGGAACTGCTTCCATCCAGCCTTCGACAAAACTAGGCATAAAAGGCAAAGATGAAAAGAAGACTTTGGACGAGATTATTGAGCTAGTAAATGAAAAATATAAAGGTGATTTCACTGATGGCGACAAGGTTGTCATCCAAGATCTTCACGATAGGCTTATAAAGAACAAGAAGCTCAAAAATGTGGCAAAGAATAACGACGCTCAGATGTTCAACAACAGTATGTTTGATAGTTACTTTAATGATGCAGCTCAAGATGGATATGCAGAAGCACAGCAGTCATATACAAGTCTCTTTGAAGATCATGCCAAATACAGTGCAATAAAGAGTGCTCTTGCAAACATTATTTATAAAGAACTGACAAAACCCAATAAAGATGTAAATTATATAACTTGATTCTTGTATGTTTTGCCATCTAGATCGTGAACTGTTGTACGAAAACTTTCAAAGTAAGGCTGCAGATTAACCCCTTTGTATTGAACAAAACAAGTAATAAAGAAAACTAGGTGCAAAACCTCTTTGGGCAAGCACCTAAATAATTGAGTTTTGAACATTGAAATTGAAGGTTCGTTCAGATTACTTACACTTAAGAGCAAGTTCCTTGACAATGTCCTTTAATGTATCATCATCACCGACATTCCCAGGAAATATTATATAACTTATTCCTGGGTATAATGACTCCTCTCCCGTTTTCCAAACAGGTATTCCTTTCTTTATTTGGCCTAAAACAAGCGCTTTCCTGCATCTTAATGCTTTAGTTCCAATTTCACTAGACGTTATTCCGCCCTTTGCAATAATGAAACTTGGACAGATGCCTATATCAGATACAACAGAAGTAACGGCATCTGATATTTTCTTAGCCAGCAATAATTCATCTTCTTTATTTCCAGTATTTAAATCAAAACGTTCTCTTTTTGTATATACAACTGCAGTCTTTCCAGAAGTGATTATTTCTCGAGCAACATGAATTACTCTAATTCTTTCTTCTTCAAAAGCAATAGGATTCACAACCAAATGTTGATTTAGCTCTATTCCAACTGTGTTTTCCAATTCCAACAGAGAGTTAAGCTGTTTCGTTGTCTTCTTCACATGAGAGCCTGCTATTACCAAACCTCCTAATAATTGCTCTTCAGATATGACATCCTTATTTGTAAGCAAAGGGATTTCGGTGACACCTCCTAATACTCTTACCAAAGAGGCAGCACATCGACAGATAAATCTTTTCCCATTTCTGATTGCTTTCATCAAACAAGAAGAGAAAACCATTACATCTTCATAAGATAACGCATTGACAACAATTTTATTAAAATCTTTTACAGACTCGATGGTATTTGTTATACCATTTATATCTAGATTTCTTAATGATTCCAAGGAAATGGATAATACATCGTCTTTTTTTACTCTTCCTTCAGTCCTTTCCTCAATCCATTTTTTCAAATCTGAATTCTTATAACCAAAAGTTTTATCTTTTGCAAATTCTGTTTCTCCTGCAGGTATTAATTCTTCCTTTTGAAGTACATAATGCATGTCATTGACAGTGTATCTTCCACCCTCTAAAAAAAAGGGCATAACTATCTCTCCGTCAAATATCCCGGATAAAGTTGTTTCCAACACTTCTGTTTCTAATGGATAATGACCTCGCAGAGTAGAATCACTTCGACTCATTACCAAATAGTCTTTTCCTGTGACAACAGAAGCTTTATTGATTGATTCAGCAACTTCTCTATGAAGGGCAACCGTTTCATCTCGTGTCAACCCCCTACTATTTGTTAGAATAAAAGACACTCTCTTTTCATCATTAAATGCTTCTAAAATAGTTTCGTAATCCCACTTTGTATATACATATACATCATGAACAGTTTGGACTCCTGTAGGGTCATCATCCAACACGATTATTTTAAAGTTTGCTTTCTGAATTTCTTCTGTATATATTTCTTTAACTATCTTCTTATCATATACATTGTATTTATTTAGGACTTCATTGATTTTCATTTCTTATACCTCTCTAGCTTTATTAGCGAAGGATATTGAATGGACAAAAGACGAATATCTATCAAGAAATATTTTGTATCCCCTGATATCTTCTTCTTTTGGAAATACTGTTTTAATTTCTGATTCTGCATATACTTTGTCAGACAAATAACTTTCTAAAGATTCATTCTTTGTCTTTTCTATCATGTACTTTGCGAGAATTGCTATACCATACGATCCACCCTCTCCTGCTGTATTCATTGTTGACACGGGAACGCCGAGAGCAGCACTTAGAATTATCTGGGCGGCATTTCCAGTTTTGAAAAGACCTCCATGTCCAGTAATCCTCGAAAAAGATATACCATCATCTTGCAAAATTCTTAAACCAATAGAAAGTGTTGCATATATCGAAGAAATTAGCGTTCGGGATAAATCTGCGAAGGAGAATTCAGATCCAAAAAGACGAGTAAAAATGGGGGAACCTTCATTGAATTTTGTAATTTCTTCCCCTGCCACATAATTTATATTAATCATTCCATTGCAATCGGAACTCCCCTCCAATGCACTTTTAAAGAGTATTTCATATATTTTGTTATGATCCACATCACCATTATATCTTTTTAAAAAGTCTCCAAACATCTCAATCCATCCATCTAGATCAGACGTTCCATTGTTACAATGTATCATTGATACACATTCACCAGTTGGAGTTGTAACAATATCTATTTCTCTATGTCTTGTACCTCTTCTGCCTGTAACAATCATCGCAAAAATAGAAGTCCCCGCAGAGATATTACCTGTACCTATACCAATAGAATTAGTAGCAACCATACCTGTTTCTGCGTCTCCTTCACATGGACAGAATGGTATACCGGGCATGAGTTCTCCACTAACATCTAAAATACGAGATCCTTCTTTTGTAAGATAACCGGCTATTTCACCAGCTTTTAGTATTCTAGGGAGAATATCATAGATTCCTTTCGATAGTTTTCCTTTTACCAAAGAATCAAAACGTTGAATCATTATTTCATCATAATCTGCTTTCTGTTCATCAATAGGAAACATTCCAGAAGCATCGCCAACACCAATTATTTTTTGTCCGGTTAATACAAAATGAACGAATCCAGATAATGTAGTCATCCATTCTATGTCTTTCACATGATTTTCATTATTGAGTATTGCATGATACAAGTGAGAAATTGACCATCTTTGGGGTACATTAAAATCGAATAAATCAGATAACTCTTCTGATGCTTTTTGAGTTATCGTATTTCTCCAAGTTCTGTACTCGCAAATTTGTGAGTCATTTTTATCAAACACCAGATATCCATGCATCATACCCGATATGCCAATAGATCCGACTACTGTAAGTTTTTGATTATATTTTTTTTCATAATCAGACTTCATTAAAGCAAAGCAGGATTGTAACCCAATAATAGCCTCTTCAAGAGAATATGTCCAAATATCTCCTTCTTTGGAGTTCTCCCATTTATAGCTTCCTGATGCTCTAAAAATATAGTTTTCATCTACTAAAACTGCTTTTATTCTGGTTGAACCAAATTCTATTCCAATTGAAGACTTCTCTAAATTCATAATATATAACCTTTTATAAAGTTGGCGCCTTTTTTTAGGCGCCTAAATTTATTTTATAATCTTTCCCTTCAACTTACTTAAGAAGTTTTTGAAGAAAGAAGTACCACTAAGGAAAGTGAATATAATTATGATTACAAGAATAAGGCACACTGGTCTCTGAATAAATGGAAGAAGACTTCCTTTTGAAACCATAAGACCTCTTCTTAAGTTTGCATCAGCCATGTTTCCAAGAATTACACCGATTACTAGAGGAGGTATTGGATATCCACGTTCTGTAATCAAATATGTAATTATTCCCATTGGTACCATAAGATACAAATTAATTGCTTTGAGTCCAAGAGCATACGAACCAATAATGCAGAGAACTCCGACAATAGGCATCAATAGTTGTGATGGTACCTTCAGAATTTTTGATACTTGTTTGGCAAGCAAAATACCAATAATCCACATTGAGATTGAAGCAAGAAGCAATATTGCAGACACAGTCAATGTAAAGCCTGGTCGTTCTACTTCAAGCATTGGTCCCGGAGCAATACCATGAAGTAACAAAGCACCCAAAAGCATTGCAGCTGGTGGACTTCCTGGGATTCCCATAGATAACAGAGGTATCATAGCCCCGCCGATACAAGAATTATTTGCCGTCTCTGAAGCGATAATACCTTCTTCTGATCCATTTCCAAACTCTTCTGGATGTTTACTTGTCTTTTTTGCTGTTCCATATGAAACCCAAGCTGCGATATCTTCACCAATACCAGGGACAGCTCCAATACCAACGCCAATAAGGGCACTTCTTACAATGTGCTTAATATTTCTTCCTATAGCTTTCCAGGAAGGAAGAACTCTATCTATCTTATTCTGTTTAGGCATTGCCCTATTATCACTAAGCACCTGGATGATCTGAGGAATACCAAATGCTCCAATGAGGACAGGAACTGTCTCCAGTCCACTTTCCAATGAAGTAATTCCAAATGTGAATCTTGGATAAGTCTGCAGCTGATCTCGTCCAATCATCGCCAGGAACAAACCAAAGAATCCACAAAGCCAGCCTTTTTGAGGAGTATCCGGGCAGGAGATAGATCCACTTATCATTATCCCAAAGAAGGCAAGCAAGAAGAATTCAAAAGAAGTGAACTGAAGTGAAAGCTTTGTTATCAGTGGGGTAAATATGACAACAAAGAACATTCCTACTACTGTTCCAATGGCGCTAGCAGTTGTAGTCAGACCTAATGCTTTTCCTGCTAGACCTCTTTTAGATAATGGATATCCTTCAAGAGCAGTTGCGGCAGCACTTGCAGTTCCCGGGATATTAATCATGATTGATCCATAGGAACCACCATAGACTGCTCCAACATATATTCCCATTAAAGAAACAAGTGCATGTGAAAGCTGCATTCCATATGTCAGTGTCGTAAGAAGCGCAACACCTAAAGTTGCTGTTAGTCCAGGCAATGCACCAAAGATAATTCCCATCATAACACTTCCAAAAAGAAGCAGAATGGAGACAGGATCTGTGATTACCTGACCCAAAGATGAGAAAAAGTAAGTGAAACTCTGTATAATGTTCATTGTCTTCTCTCCTCTATCTTAGCGAATAATAAATCTGGGACATCACATTGATGATTACGCCTTCTTTTGGCATAGGTACTCTTAATGCATACCTGAAAAGAGGAATAACCAACAAAGGAACTAGAAAAGAAATCAATAGAACGATTCGTCTCTTCTTCTTTATAACATCATCTGATCTCTTTGCGAACAGAACCACATTTACAGTTAGTGAAATTAGAATTATGAAGCCAACAATATCCATTGTAGCAAAGAAAAGCTTATTCAATGTTTTGCTTAGTCCTGTTGCAACAAGAATAACCATAACCACAAACTGAACTAAATATAGTTTCAGGGACTTTTTTAAGAATTCCATATCTTCAAAGTAAAAAACACTTGTTGAGAACAAAAGATATATTGTGATTGTCAAATAAAAATCAAAAGCCTTCAAATGTACATACACTAAAGTACAAAGGGGAAGTATTACAGCAGCCATTCTCAGATTTTTGTCTGTAACAATGGACTTTCCCTTTTTTTCCGCCAAACTTTTTTTAAATTGCTCCACACCACCATTCTTTAGAGCATATACAATGATACAAATACTAAGAATGATGAGACAAGCACCTATAACCAATGGTAACAATGCTGGAGAGACATACCATTGACTTTGAACACCTCCAAAAGAATCAGACAGTGGCATCTGAAGAGCCATAGCTATAATAACTATGCCAACTACCAGAAATATCCCTCCTGATACCAAGTCGGATCCTCTCAATTTTTCTTTGTCAATCATAAACTACCTCTTAACTCGACAGATGCCGCCCTACGACGGCATCTATTTATCGATTTTGCGTTACGGACGTTCAATTCCAAACTTTGATGGTTCGATCTTTGCTGCGCCAAGATCCCAAAGAGTCCAGCAGAATGTAGCTTCAAGATTGTCAAAAATCTTATTTGCTTCTTCTCCGTAAAGGCCCTTAAGTGTGAAATATCTGTCTCTGCCATAGTTCTGGACTGCTTCTGTTGCCATTGCTTTTGTAAAAGCATCCTGAAGTGTTGCTTTTACACTTTCTGGAGCATCTTTTCTAATTGCAAAACCAATCTGCTGTTCAAGTGGAAGGTAATCTGCAAGTGCTGGATAAAAATCGAAAGCAGATGGAATAGTCTTTCCCTCGAATTCAAATTCATTTGGTGTCATCATGCCAAGTGGTCTAAGCTTTCCTGCTTTAAGCAATTCTGCCTGCTCCTGTACGGAAGTGATAACACATGTAACTTCACCTGTCATTGCAGCATTCTGGCTTCCAGCTGATGAATCATAAGGAATGAAGTTCATCTCTATTCCAGCTCCATTACAGAAACCTAATACGTTCAAATGATGAATTGATCCTGCTGCGGAGCCTCCGATTCTTACTTCGCCTGGATGAGCTTTACAATATTCAACTAATTCTACAATTGTGTTGAAAGGAGCATTTGGAGTTACAGATAGTACGTCTGGAGAACCTCCAATAATAAAGAAATCCCAAACGTTCATTCTCTTATCAAAGCCACCTTGCACTGAAGAAGTTACACAGGATTCTGAAACACCAACAAGTGTATAACCGTCTGCTTCTCTTCCATATGCTTCAAATAGACCGATGGATCCACCAACACCACCTGTTACGTTATTAACGTTGATGTTGACATTAAGTATTTTGCCCATTTCTGCCATAACGAGACGGTTTGCAAGGTCTGTTCCTCCACCTGCCCCCCAAACCATAACGTTAGTAATGTCTCTAGAAGGGTAAACTTCACCACTTCCCTGAGCGAAAGCTCCAGTGATTGCAATTAAACACACTAAAGCAAGGATACAAAGCTTTTTCATAATATTCTCCTTTTTTTTGAAAAGATTTTGTATACAAAATTATATTACCATAGAAAGATAATCAGTCAAGAAAATTCGAAAATACAATTCAATCCGTTCATAATCACCTTATCTATTGGTACTATCTCTTATTGAATGACTTCAATCGCAGCCTGTACGATATCTTCAATTGACACGCCATTCTTTTTTAACAAATGACTATAGGGTGCTGATTCTCCGAAGCGATCCTGGATTCCCATTCTCTTTACTTTGCATCCACCATTTTCTGCCACCACTTCACAAACTGCACTTCCCAACCCATTTATAATTGTATGATCTTCAACAGTAATAATACCTTTGGTTTCTCTTGCCGCTTTTAAAACAAGATCTTTATCTAAGGGTTTTATCGTATGCATATCAATTAATCTGGTGCTTATGCCTTTATCTCTTAATTCTTCTGCCGCATTGTATGCAATTGAGAGCACATCTCCAGATGAAATGATAGTTATATCATCGCCTTCCATTAAGACGACACCTTTTCCTATTTCAAAATTAGTTCCTTCTTTGTAAATGCATGGTACAGCATCTCTTGTGAATCTAATATAAACTGGGCCATCTATTTCCGCAGTTTTTTTTACCAGCTGATATGCCTGTTCATAATCACTAGGAGCAAGAACTGTCATGTTTGGTATTGTTCTATATATACCGTAATCTTCTATACCTTGATGACTTGCTCCATCATTTGCAGGAGTAAAACCGCCATGAGAACAAGCTACTTTTACATTCAAATGTGGATAGCATGCTTCTTGTCTTATTTGTTCAAGCATTCTCATTGAACCAAATACGGCATAAGTAGTCACAAATGGTATTTTGCCACATGTTGCAAGCCCTGCTGCAACACCTGCGGCATTTTGTTCTGCGATTCCTACGTTAATATGTTGATCAGGACATTCTTGGATAAAATCTAAAGTCTTACATGATTTTCCGATATCGCAATCAACAACATAAATGTTCTTATTATTCTTTCCAAGTTCAACAATTGCTTTGCCGTATGCTTCTCTTAATGCAATTCCTTTTTCAAAAATTGTCATCACATTTCCTCCACTTCTTTCATAGCTTGTAAGAATTGTTCATCGTTGGGAGCCTGACCATGCCATTTCACAACATTTTCCATAAATGAAACACCTTTTCCCTTTACAGTCTCAGCCACGACAGCAAATGGTTTACCTTTATCTGATTTCCTAATCTCATCTAAAACATCTACAATTTGTTCCATATCATGCCCATCAATATGAAATGTTTCACATCCAAAAGACTTGAACTTCTCAACCAAATCTAGCGAAGGCATGACAATTTCTGTTGTGTTATCATTCTGAAGACGATTTCTATCAACAAAAATAACCAAATTATCTAATTTGTACTTTGCGGCAGACTCAACAGCTTCCCAGATTTGACCTTCATCTACTTCTCCGTCTCCAACAACAACAAATACCCTATAGTTTTTTTTGTCTCTTTTTCCTGCAATTGCCATACCTACACCACATGAAAGTCCCTGTCCTAGAGAACCAGTACTTATATCAATTCCTGGACATCTTTTCATATCTGGATGACCTTGAAGGATTGAACCCTCTTTTCTAAGGGTATAGATTGTTTCCATAGGGAAAAAGCCCTTCAATGCCAGATTTGCATATTGCACAGGACATGCATGTCCTTTTGAAAGTATGAATCTATCTCTATCCGGATTTTTCGGATTAGATGGATCTACATTCATTTCTGAAAAATAAAGCGCTGTTACTATATCTGTAGCGGAAAGGGATCCGCCCGGATGGCCAGATTGTGCTTCATGAATCATGGTAAGAACTGTTTTCCTTACCTCTTTTGCCTTTTCTTTCAAGAAGTTGATCTTCTGTTGTTTCTGATCAGAAACGTTCATTCCATTCTCCTTTTGAATAAAAATCAAATACGCAGAACCTTCTGCTTGTCCAACGTCAATTTAGCATGCGTTTTGAGACTTGTCATCAAAAATTTTGTATACATAATTTTTTATTTGCCTATTTCAAGAATCTTTATATACTAGAAAAAGGAGGAAACATGATAAAAAGGTCAAAAGAACGAGAGCTCAGAGAACGAGCTAATGAAATACTTCGAATGACAGGATTCCCTCTCTCCGAAGATGAATTAAAAACAACAGCCATCGCTGATTTTGGGTTAAATAATCCTGAAAGAGAAGGTGCGCAAATTCTGACATTATTCGCAACAGAAAGAATAAGCGCAAAACTTATTGTCCTTTTCCCAGGACAATTCTTGCCTGAGCATTGGCACCCACCTGTCGGCAACGACCCGGGAAAAGAAGAAATACTAAGGGGATTATTTGGAGAATGCCATTATGGAGAAGAAGGGGAAGACAATTGTCCATTATCTGCACTTCCTGAAGAAAAAAGGGACCAATATTCAACCAGATCTTTCCATGTTTTGACACCAGGAAAACAAGTTATTATTCCATCAGGAAAAAAACACTGGATAAGTGGTGGAGAGAAAGGAGGTGTTGTCATAAGCTTCTCTACATGCGTCAGAGATGCTCTTGATCAGTTCACTGATAAAGAGGTGGAAAGAATAACAGTATTTGAAGAAGATTAAATTTGATGCTATTGATTCTTTTTCATGGCTTCACGAATTAATTCACGTGAAGCCAAAAGATGCCTCATCATACAGGAAGAAGCTTTTTCTCCCTCTCTTTTTTTCAAAGCATCTGATATTGCTCGATGCTCTTCAAGAGTTTCTTCAGGGGGTCTTACCAGACCTTTTCTGTTGGATCTGACAAGAAACCCACTATATGTCAGCGACTGAGCCAAAAAAACATTACCCGAATACTGAATTATTTTCTGATGAAATTCATTGTCTACTTGTATATAACGTTTGTAAGCTTCGTCATCAAGAGGAAGGGAAAAATCATTGAACAGAGAAGAAAGCTCATTTATTTCATCGTCTGTTGCCTTTTCACAACATAATCTAACTGCAATCATTTCAATTCCTGCACGCATCTCAAATGCTTGGCAAAGATCTTCGTCTGTCACTTCTTTGACAAAGAATCCTTTTCTGGACTCCATCGCGATATATCCTTCACCCACCAGACGATTTAAAACATCATTGACAGGAGTTTGACTAACATTGAATTTTTTGGCCAGATCAGGTTTGGAGATTTTCTCACCTATTTTTAATTCTCCTCTATCAACCATATCTTTTATTGCTTTATACAGATATTCTTTAAGAGCCACATTCTCAACAGGTTCCATTATTTTTTAACCTCCTTATTAGAAAGGATTTCCTCCAACTGTTCTTTTGCTCCATGATCCATGTGCATAGCCATCTTACTTCTAGAAGAATATGCTTCATGGTTTTTTATTGCTTGCAGTATTAGTCTATGTTCCAAAACACTTTCTTCAGGAGTTTTTAAATATCTCTCAGTAGAAAGCTGCATATTAATAATGTTTTTCAGATAGTCGTAAAGATAATTATTACCACTGCTTTTCATCAGTAAAATATGGAACTTGCAATCTTCCTCAAATGACTCTCGAATTTGTCCACCTTTAATTTTATTTTCCTGTTCATCAAGGATAGACTCTAATGTGTGAATGTTTTCTTCGGATATGTATTTTGAAGCTAGTTCAGCACCAAGTGGTTCAAGAGAAGAACGAATATCAAAGGCATCAATCATTTCCTTTGAACTAACTACACGAACATATGCTCCCCGTCTAGGAATTAAATCAACTAATTTATCTTTTGCAAGTCTGCTGGTGGCTTGCAACAAAGGAGTACGAGAAACACCAAGCTGTTCTGCCAACTGTTCTTGCTTCAATTTTTGCCCTTGTTCCAATTCACCAGACAATATCATTGATTTAAGACTGTTATATACCTTTGTAGATAGGTCCTGATAAACCGCGTTGCTATCTTCCATAAAAAAGTAGTCCCCTTAAGATGACGGGCAACGTACTTTAATATATACAGGCCCTCATACTACAACAACTTAATATTATTTTCGGTGCATTTCAAGTATATTATATGCCTCATCTATTGTAGCCACTTCACACCCCATCATTTTTACTAATTCTGCAGCAGCTGCAACAAGTTCACTGTTGCTTGCTGTTCGATTTTCACCTAAATAGAAGCCATCTTCATACCCTACTCGAATACCTGTAGCACCAAAAGATATTGCAGCAGCCAATAGGCTCAAATCATTCATTCCCTCATGAAGAATCGACCACTTTGCTCCAAGCGGGAGTTTTGATTTAAGAATATAAAGATTATCTGCCGTAGCTGCCATACATCCTTTAAATCCAAGAGAAAAATTAAAATGAAGAGGATCTGAAAGGACTCCTTCTTCTCTCATCATCAAACATGTATCAATCATTGATGTATCAAAAATTTCTAATTCAGGAACCACATCATACTTTTTCATTTTATTAGCCCAATATCTGATATCTGGATAACTATTAACATAAATAGACTCTCCAAAATTTGTAGTGCCCATATTTAATGACGCCATTTGGACAAGAGGATGCTCAACAGAAACAGACCGAGCATCAAGAGAAAGATCCGATACACCTCCAGTCGAACCTTGAATGATTATATCACTTTTTTCCCTAATTTTATTGATAGTATATGAAAATGTATCAAGATTACCTACGATATGCCCTTTGTTGTCCCTTACATGGAGATGTACGAGGGAGGCTCCGTTTTCTGCACATTTTACGACTTCTTCTGCCAAAGAATCTGGGTCAACAGGATTAATCACCCCTTCTGGAACTCTCTTCTCCATATGGGCGACAGGTGCAACAGCAATGATTATTTTTCGTTTCATATAAAACCTCCAATAAAATTTTGTATACATTTATTCTATTAAGACCGTTTCATAAGTCAAGTTTTTCTTGACAGATACAAAAATAGACATCTAATATAAATTAATAATTTTGAATACAAAATGTTTTATGAGGATAAGAATGTTCGGAGTTTCACCTGCATATGTTTTTTCTGTTTTTACCACAGATTTCACAGTAAGTGATTACATTCAAGCAATACACAAACTGAAGAAATCAGGATTTGATGGCTATCAAGGAGAGATATATAAAAAAGAAAAGCTTTCTGAATGGACAAAAGACGCACCGGAATTAAAAAAAGCCGCAAACGACTTAGGCATGAAAGAAACTCAGTTTGTAGCGCATTTTCTTCTGTATGCAACAAAGACAGAGGACATGCTTTTCTCGGATTATGGTTATGAAGAAATGAAGAGAATTGTAGAAATAAATTCTATTCTTGATTCTTCTACTATAACTTTGCCGATTGGTGGACCTTTTGAAACAGAAGGACATTCCTATGGTCCAGGGGAATACAAAAGGATCTGGGATAGATTTGTAGAGAAAATATCCACTTTTTGTGAAATTGCTGACGATGGTAATATGCGTCTTGCGATGGAGATTGTTCCTGGTTCTATTTTGCAAAACACTGATGGGTTATTGAGATTAATCAGTGATAGTGGAAAGGAAAATCTAGGCCTTAATTTTGATACTGGTCATGCCTGGGCAAGCAAAGAAAGAATTGAGTTAATTCCTTCAAAACTTAGTTCAAAAGTTTTTGGAACCCATTTAAAAGATAATTTTACTTTCGAAAATCTTGCATTGGCACCAGGAAAAGGCAATATACCTTGGAAAAGCGTAATCAATGGCTTGAAGGAAAATGGCTACCAGGGTTCCCTTGATCTTGAAATAGTGACAACCCCAGACTTAGTTGATAGCGAATACTCGTTCGGTAAGAAATATCTCGAAGAGTTACTAAAATAAAAAACAAAAGGAGTTATTTATGAAGTATTCTGTAATCTCATCTTTTTTGAGCAAAACCAAAGACCGTTTCCATGAGTACAACACATTGCTTACTCTCGAGGAAAAATTTGCAATGGCAAAGCAAATTAAGGGTATTTCCGCAATGGAGTGTGTGTATCCTTATGAAGTCTCTTCTCCAGAAGAAACCAAGGCCCTTATGGATAAATATGGATTGGCTATTTCAGCTGTGAATGTCAACATTAAAGCTGAACCTGAATTTAGAATGGGTGGTATCACATCTCCTGTAAAAGAAGTAAGAGATAGGGCTATTTCTTTTATTAAAGAAGGAAAAGATTTTGCAGAAGCAATCGGTGTCAACCAGATTACAGTCTGCCCTCTCGGTGACGGGTATGAGTTTGCTTTCCAAGCTGATTACATCAAATGCTGGGAATATTTAAAGGAGGCTTTCAGCGAAGCTGCTTCCTATAAGCCTGAAATCACTACTTTTATTGAATTTAAACCTTCAGAAACAAGAGGTACTTGTTTCTTATTCGATGCAGCAAAAACTGTTCTTCTTATCGATCAAATTGGCAAGAAAGGTTTGGGGGTAACGATTGATGTCGGACATGTACTATATGGTGGAAAGAATCCAGCTGAAGAGCTTGCCCTCCTACACAGTTGTAATATTCCATACTATGTCCACATGAATGACAATGATGGAAAGTGGGATTGGGACTACTTCACAGGGTCAAAACACATTCTCGAATACCTTGAATTTGTCTACTACCTCAAAAAGTTTGATTATCAAGGATATATTGTTTCAGATACATCCCCTACAAGAACAGGTGTTGTTTCAACATTTGAAGCAAACAATAGAATCACAGACAAATTCATTGAAATCGCCGATAGACTGGATATCGATAAATATAGGTATTCAGGAGATTACATGGATCTTTGGAAGCATATTGAGAACGAGCTCTTTAAGTAATTTGGAAGAGGTAAAGGAACCCTTTACCTCTTTTTATATAGGATAATATTAATGAATCACAAAATAGTTGTATTAGATGGTTATACAGAAAACCCTGGCGATCTTAGTTGGGATTGTTTTAAAGCTCACGGTGATTTTGTCTGTTTTGACAGAACACCTGTTGGAGATGTCGATGAAATAGTACGAAGAATTGGAGATGCAGATATAGTAATTACAAATAAAACTCCAATTAACAAAGAAGTATTCGATAGATGTCCTAATATACGTTTCGTGGCCCTATTGGCAACAGGATACAATGTAGTTGATGTAAATTATGCAAAAGAGAAAGGAATTCCGGTTTCTAATGTTCCTACTTATGGCACTGATAGTGTTTCTCAATTTGCAATTGCTCTGCTTCTTGAACTTTGCCATCACATTGGGCATCACTCCGAAGCAGTCCATAATGGCAGATGGGAAAATAATATCGACTGGTGTTTTTGGGACTACCCTCTTATTGAATTGGCTTCCAAGACAATTGGTATCATCGGATTTGGAAGAATCGGACATAGAACGGGAGAAATTGCCAAGGCTCTTAACATGAATGTCATTGTCAACGACAACTTTGAAAACCCAAAGTTTGTTGAAGAAGGATTTAAATATGTCACCAGAGAAGAACTCTATAGAGAGTCTGATGTAATCGCTCTTCATTGCCCTCTGTTTCCTGACACAATGGGATTGATAAATAAGGATACCATTGCGCAGATGAAAGACGGAGTACTTATTGTAAATAATTCCCGTGGACAACTTGTCGTCGAGCAAGATCTTGCTGATGCACTTAATAGCGGCAAAGTAGGTGGTGCGGCTTTGGACGTTGTCTCTACTGAACCGATCAAGGGAGACAACCCGTTATTAAAGGCAAAGAACTGCATTATTACACCTCATATGTCATGGGGAGCAAAGGAAGCAAGAGAAAGGATAATGAGCGTTACGTCAGACAACGTAAAGACATTCATCGAGGGTAAACCTCAAAACGTTGTGAACAAGTAGTATTTATTGTAAAACTCCCAGTTAAAATCTTAGACCTCAAGGGTACAAGAGCCTTTTGAGGTCTTTCTATTTCTCTAATCACTTGCAATTTCCAACTAAATACTTTGTGTGTCCCTGATTTATTTCTTTTGGCGCCATTAAACAATCATAGATTTATCTTAATTATGTTATTATAATAACATTAAATATTATTTATTAACATCTTGACCATTCGTTAACAAAAGAGTATTGTCTCATCATCCTACTTGTATCTTTAGGGAGATAATTGAAATGAACGCTAAAAAAATCGCTTCAGTACTATTAGTTCTTGCTCTTTCCGTCGCTTTTGTTTTTGCAAATGGATCAAAGGAAGAAACAGCTTCTTCAGCTAATACACTCAGAGTAGCCATGGAATGCGGATATGCTCCATATAACTGGACTCAGACTACTGATAGCAACGGTGCAGTAAAGATCAGCGGCAGCACTGAATATGCATATGGATATGACGTAATGATGGCAAAGCTTATTGCAGAAAAGCTTGGAAAAGAGCTGGAAATCGTAAAGCTCGATTGGGATTCCCTTGTTCCAGCTGTTCAGTCTGGTACAGTTGACTGTGTAATCGCTGGTCAGTCCATCACATCTGACAGACTCCAGATGGTCGATTTTACAACTCCTTACTACTATGCATCCATCGTTTGTCTTGTAAACGAAGGAAGCCAGTATGAGAGCGCAAAGGGTATCTCAGACCTTAAGGGAGCTGTATGTACAAGCCAGCAGAATACAGTGTGGTATGATGTATGTCTTCCTCAGATTGAGAAGGCAAACATTCTTCCAGCTCAGGAAAGCGCTCCAGCAATGCTAGTCGCACTCTCTGCAGGCAGAGTTGATCTCATCTGCACAGATATGCCTACAGCCCAGGCTGCTCTTGTCGCCTACCCTTCATTCCGCCTTCTGGATTTCACAAATTCTTCCGACAACTTCGTCGTAAGCCAGGAAGAAATCAACATTGGTATCTCTGTATCAAAGAGCAACACAGCACTGACAGAAGCAATCAATGGAGTACTTGCTACTCTTACAGTTGAAGACTTTAACGCCATGATGGATGAAGCTATCTCCGTCCAGCCTCTTTCAAACTAATAAAGGAACTACGATCTGATGACTATATCACAGATGAATTTCTTCCAGAGAATGTGGTACATTCTCCAGCGTTATAGCGGCTCCCTCCTTAACGGGGCCGCTACAACAATGATTATCGCCATTGTCTGCACACTTTTGGGGTGTATAATTGGTTTTGCAGTAGGACTAGTACAGACTACAGAGCCAAAGAAGAGTTCCGGTATGATCAAAAGAGCTCTTCTAAGAATTGTCAAATGGATTCTTGATGCATATGTAGAGATCTTCAGAGGAACTCCGATGATGCTTCAGGCTGCCTTCATCTACTATGGAATGGCTCAGCTATTTAACATCAACCTCTCCATGTGGAGCGCTGCTATTCTTATTGTTTCCATAAACACAGGTGCATATATGGCAGAGACTGTAAGAGGTGGAATCCTAAGTATCGATAAGGGACAGACAGAAGGCGCAAAGGCCATCGGCATGAATCATGTCCAGACCATGATGAAGGTCATACTTCCTCAAGCTCTAAGAAATATCATGCCACAGATTGGCAATAACCTTATCATTAATATTAAAGATACCTGTGTCCTATCAATCATAGGAACAGTTGAGCTCTTCTTTACATTCAAGAGCATCTCAGGTGCTCTCTACACTTATTTTGAAGCTGCAACTGTAACAATGATCATCTATTTTATTCTTACATTCACTTGTTCAAGAATTCTCAGATGGGTGGAGAATAAGATGGATGGACCTGCAAACTTCGATCTTGCCACTTCCGATACCCTAGCTTTCACCAGTGGCATGACCAAGTATAATAAAACTACAGGAGGCACACACTGATGGAAGAACTCTTGAAGGTGGAACACCTTGTAAAATCATTTGGAACTAATGATGTATTAAAAGATATCGATTTCTCTGTGTATAAGGGAGACGTAATAAGCATCATAGGCTCATCAGGCAGTGGAAAATCTACTCTTCTCAGGTGCATCAACATGCTAGAAGAGGCCACTGGAGGAAATATTTATTTCCATGGAAAGAATGTTCTCAAGGGTGAGGTTAACGAAGACAATTACCGCACTAAAGTTGGTATGGTCTTCCAGAGCTTCAATCTATTCAATAATCTTGATGTCTTGGATAACTGTATTGTTGGGCAGACATGTGTATTAAAGAGAAAGAAAGATGAAGCTAAAAAAATTGCTCTCGAGTACCTTTCAAAGGTAGGTATGTCCCAGTATATCAATGCCAAACCACGTCAGCTGTCTGGAGGACAGAAGCAGAGAGTAGCTATTGCACGCGCTCTTGCTATGAGTCCTGAGATTCTTCTTTTTGATGAGCCTACTTCCGCTCTCGACCCAGAAATGGTTGGAGAAGTGTTGGATGTTATGAAAAGCTTGGCTTCCAGTGGCATGACAATGCTTGTTGTAACCCATGAAATGGCCTTTGCCAGGGATGTATCCAATAGAGTCATATTCATGGCAGACGGCAGGATCGAGGAAGATGGAAACCCTATGGATGTATTTAATAATCCAAAGAAAGAGAGAACAAAAGAGTTCTTATCCAGGTTCCTTTCTGATAAAAAACAAGCTTGACTTAAGGTAAGCCCTCAAGTTTCTCTTGGGGGGCTTTTTCATTAAATTATTCCAATAAACACCTATCCTCTTCACCACATATTATCCATACGAAGGAAAATAATGTGCATTCCATTTCTCTTGTTGCACTATTGGAGCTCTTATTTCATAATCCTTTTTGTTTATTTGATATGATGAAGAGGAAAATATATGAGCTATACAGTTGTCGATATGGATACATATTACAGAAAAGGAGTATTTAATCACTTTAGAAATGACTGTAAATGTTCTCTCTCCATAACCGCAAGGCTGGATGTCACCAAGCTGGTTGAATACTCAAGGAGAACAGAGACAAAGTTCTACATTAATTTCCTGTATCTTCTATCCAAAGTCCTCAATAGCCGTGACGATTACAAATATGTCTGGCTTTGGCAGACAGAAGAGCTGGTGCTCTATGACACAATCAACCCCATCCAATATGTCTTTCATGAAGATACCGAGACTTGCACTCCTGTTTACACAAATTACTATCCTGACTACTCCCGGTTCTACAGAGAAGCTTTAAAAGATCTTGAAAAAGCCAAGAAAAGCCACGATTACTCTCTAGATCCGGAGAGTCATCCCAATTGGTTTGATGCCTCCTTCATTCCTTGGCTCAGCTACGACAGCCTCCATATCGAGCTTCCAGACGGATATCTACACTTTCCACCCATCGTGAACTGGGGGAAATACAGAGAAGAGAACTCAAGACTGATGATGCCGTTCTCTGTCAGAATGAACCATGCCATTGCAGACGGATTCTTGGTGGCAAACGTATTCAGACTGTTGGAGAAAGAAATAAATGCTTTCTCTTCATAACCTGTCTCCTTCATTCTCTTTCCACTATTCTTCAGTTTACTCGCAAGCAAGGCCACTGTTTGCTGGTTTTTATGGAATGACTGAATGACAAAGAATACAGAGTCATGTTTTTCTTATTTCCATAATAAAAAGCATTACTCTTTTTATCAGATCCTGTCATTCATCCTCTCTATTTTGGGTAATGTTTCTTTACAGAAAAACAGCCGTAAAGCTTCCACCTTTCAAGGTGGAGGATGTAAGGCTGAAAAATGAATGCCTCAATT